>JBGPZS010000515.1:0-3152 GCA_041493865.1 Terriglobia bacterium | reverse complement strand
GTATCGGCGCCAAAGTGGACTGCGGTATGCAGTTTTTGCAACTCTTCGTCCACGTTGGACGTGATGGCGGAATTGCCAATGTTGGCGTTGATCTTGCACAACGATTCCACACCAATCGCCATCGGCTCAAGCTCGGGATGGTTGATATTGGCGGGGATAATCATCCGGCCGGCAGCCACCTCGTCCCGGACCAGTTCAGGTTTCAGCTTTTCCCGGTCTGCCACATACAGCATCTCTTCTGTAATCAGACCTTTGCGGGCAAAATGCATCTGTGAGACGTTGCTGTCTCCTGTGCGGGCCGCCTGTTCTCGGCGGCGGACAATCCATTCTTCCCGGGGTTTTATTGGTGGCTTGGTTTCGCTATGCGGGGTGCTGTGTGTTGTGCTCATGATTTCCACCTTATGATCGGAAACCCTTTATTATACGCGCCGTAGAAAGCGTGTGTGACCTGCGTCACGCATCTGCATAAGACCCCTTGACCCCAAGTCCCGAGCGGGGATACCCTTTGAGGAGTCATGTCACAAGCGACCAGCAAATACCTCAAGTTTGGGTCCGCGATCACGGTGATTGTGTTGACCCTGGCTTACCTGGCCTATCTTGGCGCGCAGGAAAGCAAGAGCTATTACGTCACGATTAAAGAATTGCATGCCATGGGTGATGATGTTTACAAAAGGAACTTGCGGGTGGCCGGGAATGTGCAGCCGGGCTCCATCAAGTTCAATGGCCCGAACGCTGATTTCCTGCTGGTGGAAAACGGCGAAACATTGCGCGTGGTGTACAAAGGCTCTGAACCGCCGCCGGACACGTTCAAAGACAATGCCCAGGCGCTGGCCATGGGCGTTTACAAACATGACGGCGTTTTTTACGCCAATGAGCTACAGGCGAAATGCGCCTCTAAGTATGCTCCGCAGCAGCAACAGCCGGGAGCCCCGGGGGGCCCAACCGTCCAACCTCAGTCAAACCAGCCCCAGTCGAAAGGATACTGAGGTCTGCCGCTGACGAATCCAGACGTCCCTCCTGTCCGAACTGAAAACGTCTCCAAGATTTACGGCCGCACGGCCGCGGTAAGAAAAGTTTCCCTGGAACTGCGGCCGGCGCGGTTTTACGTACTGCGCGGAGAGAACGGCGCCGGCAAGTCCACGCTGCTGCGCATGATCGCCGGGCTCAATGAACCCACGGAAGGCAGCATCCAAATCTTCGGCATTCCCAATAAGCGTGCGCTGGATCGCATGGGATACATGGCGCACGCGCCTTTGCTGTATGACGAACTCTCCGGCATGGAGAACCTGCGCTTCTTCGCCCAGCTTTACGGCATCAGCTCTGACGAACCGCTGGCCAAAGCCATGGAACGCGTAGGCCTTGATCCGGCGCTGGATCGCCGCGTCGGCCAGTATTCCCAGGGGATGCGGCAGCGCTTGTCCCTGGCCCGCGCCATTTTTCATCAGCCGCGATTGCTGTTGCTCGACGAGCCGTTTTCCAACGTCGATCCTGACTCCGCCCTGCAGATTGCCAAACTTCTGGCGGACATGCGCTCCAGCGGCGCTACCATCTTGCTGGTCACGCACCAGGTGGGACTGCTGGCCAACCTGGCGGACGAATACCTTATGCTCTCGCACGGCCAGCTTGTCGACCACGGCGCCATGCCTGGAGTAAACGCATGAGGGTAAGCGCATGAGCATGTCCTTCGCCAGGCTCGCCCGGATCAACGTAGCCAAAGACCTGCGGCTGGAGTGGCGCTCGCGCGACGTTTTCAACTCCATGATGTTCTTCGCGCTGGTGGTGGTGGTGGTCTTCAGCTTTGCTTTTGAGCGCGAAGACTCACGCCCCGTGATGGGCGGGCTGATCTGGATTGCGTTTCTTTTTTCCACCACCATGGCGCTGAGCCAGTCCTGGTCGCGCGAGCTGCGCAATGGCGTGCTCGATGCCTATCGCGTCTCCCCGGCGCCGGCGGAGGCCCTCTTTCTGGGTAAGGTCTTAGGTAACTTTATCTTGATTGTTCTGCTGGAATGCCTGATGGCCCCGTTGTTCGTGATCTTTTACAATCTTAGTTCGGTTGGGCCGCTCTGGCAGCTGGCGCTGATCTCTCTGCTGGGAACGTGGGCGCTGGTGGTGAACGGAACATTTTTTGCCGCCATGTCCATTCGCACACGTAACCGCGAGCTCATGCTGCCATTGCTGCTGCTGCCGATTTCCATCCCGGCCGTCCTTAGCATGGTTACGGCCACCGCGCAGGTGCTGAGCGGGGAAGGGACACCCGGGGTGCAGATGAAATTTTTAGCGGGATTTTGCGTGATCTTTACCACGACATGCTTCCTGCTCTTTGAAACGGTGCTGAACGCAGAATGAAACCAAAACTATTTTTCGCCTTCGCTGCCTTTTGCTGCGCGTTCCTGGCTTATGGGACCTACCAGGGCCTGGTGGTTGCGCCCACGGAAGAGACCATGGGCAACGTGCAGAGGATCTTCTACGTCCACGTTCCGGCGGCCTCTGTTGGCTTTACGCTTTTCTTCGTCAATTTTCTCGCGTCCATCGTTTACCTGTGGAAGCGCAGCCAATGGTCTGACGCGCTGGCCGCCGCCACGGCTGAAGTTGGCGTGGTTTTCTGCACCGTGGTGCTGATCACCGGCCCCATCTGGGCGCGCTATGCCTGGGGCATCTGGTGGTCGCCCAGGGACATGCGACTGAACACCACGCTCATGCTGTGGCTGCTGTATGTGAGCTACCTGATCCTGCGCCGGTCTTCGACCGCGGGCTCCACCTCAGTGCTGGCGGCTTCACTGGCCATCTTTGCCTTCGCCGACGTGCCCATTGTTTACATGGCCAACCGCTGGTTCCGCATGAGCCATCCCGCGCCCATGATCGGCACGCCGAACCTGGATTCCCGGATGCAAAAGATCCTGTTCATCAATATGCTCGCCTTCCTCTGCTTTGGAGCGCTGATTGCCTGGTTCCGCTATGAGATGGAGCGGACGGTGCAAAAGATCGATGCCGTCCATGTTCAGAGGGCCGCCGGCGGCGCAGCCGGCATGTTGCTGATACCGGCAATGCTCTTCGCTGCTCCCACCCACGTCAATCCTATCGCGTATCTCTGGGGCGGCTACCTGGCGGCGTGGACCATCTACCTGAGCTATTTGCTCTTCCTCATGCGCAAG
>JBGPZS010000195.1:0-7235 GCA_041493865.1 Terriglobia bacterium | reverse complement strand
GAGGTCCAGCGCTCTTTCACGCTGCGCAAGTTGTAAACAACAGGAATTGCCATAATCAAACCCTCCGCAGCGCGTCCACAACGCGCAATCGCATGGCGCCAATGGCGGGAATGATACCGCTCGCTGCCCCCACGGCCAGGGTCACGGCCACTCCCGCCAGGATTGCTTCCTTGGGCAGAAAGAAAAAGGGCAAAAGCCCATGCGTGGGGTCGCCACCCATGGTAAAGAGTTTGGCCAGCCCCAGGCCCACCGTGCCCCCGATCATCGCGATGAGCAACGATTCAAAAAGTACAAAGAGCAGGACAAACCGGTCTGAGTAGCCCACGGCCTTCAGCACGGCCAGTTCGCCGGTGCGCTCGCGCACCGCAATGGCCATGGTGTTGCCGGTGACCAGAAGCAGAGTAAAAAACACGACTCCGCCGATCCACATGATGAGGCGCTGGATATTACCGAATTGCTTGACCCAGCCGGCAGCGAATGCTTTCTCCGTGTCCGTGTGCGTCTCAAACGGTGAGTTGGAGAACTCCGTATCGATTGCCTTGGAGATCCGCAAAGAATCATCCGGATGTTCAACTTTGATTGTGTACCAGCCCACGTGGCTCTTGTACTGGGCGGGCACCTGTTCATCCAGGCGCTTCCATTGAAACCAGAATTGCGTCTCGTCGTCGGCCTGTCGCGTGCCGTGATAGATGCCGTCAAGATTGAACTCCCACACGCCGCCAAGAAAAGTTCCCTTGATCGGAATGCGGTCGCCAACTTTCCAGCCAAAACGCTTGGCCGTGGCTGCGCCGGCAATGGCTCCTTGCCGGTCTTTCACAAAGTTCTGCCATTGCTCTTCTGGAATATCGAACTCCGGATACACCCTGCGCTGGTTTTCGACGTCAATCGCGAACTGCGGAAAAAAATTCCGTTCGTCCTGATAGACGCCGCCGAACCAATTGGCATAGGTGATCTCCTTGACGCCTGGAATTCGTTTGATCTTGTCAGCGTACGCCAGCGGGAGAGGCTGAATGATGGAGGTACGGTTGATCACCACCAGGCGGTCAGCGCCGGCAATGTCAACACCACCGCTGAAAGCGCCACGCACCACGGCCAGCACGCCGAACAAGAACAGCGCAACCGCGAACGATCCAATCGTGAGGACAAAGCGGATTTTCTTGCGGAACAAATTAGCGCGAACTAAACCGAAGAATTTCATCGCCCACCTCCGCGGGACACGGGTTGCAGACGGTCGGCTTCCACCAGCACGCCTTTCTCCAGGTGCAGAGTTACGTCAGCACGCGCGGCGACAACCGGGTCATGCGTTACCATCAGCACGGTTTTGCGGTACTCCTTCACCAGGCGCAGGATCAGGTCCATGATTTCGTCGGCGCTCTTGCGGTCGAGATCGCCGGTGGGCTCGTCGCAAAGCAGGAAGGTGGGATCAGAGACGATGGCGCGGGCGATAGTCACGCGCTGCTCCTGGCCGCCGGAAAGCTGGCGTGGAAAATGGTGGATGCGATCGCTCAAGCCCACCATGCCGAGCGCGGCTTCCACGTGCTGCCGCCGCTGCGCCTTGGAAAGGTTGGTCAGCAGCAGCGGAAGCTCCACGTTCTGAAACGCCGTGAGCACCGGGATCAGGTTGTACATCTGGAAGACGAAACCGACATGGCGCGCCCTCCACAGCGTGAGCCTGCTGCGCGACATGTGGGTGATCTCATCACCGGCGACGGTGATGCTCCCCGCGGATGGCACATCCAGCCCGCCCAGCAGGTTCAGCAGCGTGGTTTTGCCCGAGCCGCTGGGGCCCATGAAAGCCACGAATTCGCCCTGCTCCACGTCAAGGTTCAACGCCTGCAAGACTTGAATCTGCTCGCCGCCACGAGAATATGCTTTGCCCAGGCCACGGGCCTGTATCAGACTGTTCTGACCGCCGCTTCCATCCACACGCACCATCTGTAAGCCTCCTACTGCCTGACTTCCACTGCTTGTCCTTCATGCAATTTTTCCGCGCCACCCACAACCAGCTTGTCGCCGGGAACAATTCCAGCCACGATCTCCACGTCACCGCCCCGTTCCGCCCCCAGGCTCACGGCCCGGCGCTCCAGCTTCTGATCGCGTACCAGGTACACAATTTGTTTTCCGCCGTCGCTGTGCACCGCCGCTTTGGGCACCAGCGCCTTGGCTTCACTGCCTGCGCCCTTGACTGGCGGGGGAGCCACGCTGAGAAATGCAACTTTCACGCCCATGTCCGGCAGGATGGTGTTATCGAGCTTGTCAAATGTGATGCGTACCTTCACCGTGGCTTTCTGGCGGTCCGCCGTGGGAATTACGGTGCGGACTTTTGCGGGAAGCTCGCGGTCAGGATAAGCGTCCAGCGTGGCGTTCACAGGCTGCCCTTGTTTCACGCGCGCGATGTAAGACTCGTTGACGTCCACTTCGATCTCAAGCGAGTTCATGTCCACCAGCGTGGCGATTCCGGTGCGGGTGAATCCGCCGCCGGCGGAAACCGGCGAGACCATCTCGCCGCGCTGCGCGTCTTTCGAAACCACGATTCCGTCAAACGGCGCCCGCACGGTGCAGTTGTCCACATCCTGTTGCGCCATGCCGATCCGGGCGTCCGCGGCGCGGGTCTGTTCTTTGGTCAGCGCGATCTTGGAGCGCAGGCTCTCGGCCGCGGTCTTCGCGGTGTCGAACGCCTGTGCGCTGTTAACACCGGCGGCGCGCAGGCCCTGAGCCCGCTGTAATTCGCGGTCGGCGTTGGCGGACTGCACCTCGAGATCGGCCAGGGCAGCGGCGGTGGCGTCGCGGTCGGTTTTGGCCGACGTCAGCGCGGCACTGGGCTGTGAGCAGTCAAGCGTCGCCAGCACTTGTCCCGATTTCACGCGCAGGCCTTCGTCGACATAAATCTGTTCCACTCGGCCGGTGACTTTCGCGGCCACCGTGGCGCGGCGTCGCGGCGTGACGTAACCGCTGGCGTTCAGAAGCGCTTCTGCCTTGGCGCCGCCGATAGGCCGGGCCGTGGCAACCTCAACCAGCGGCTTTTGCGTGCGGAAAGCAAGCAGCAGGCTGCCTAGCAGTACAAGAGCTCCTAAAGCCGCAGCAAAGAGTCCCAAGCGTTTGCCCATCTTACCGGAGCTGCGCGAACGGTCGTCGATGCGCAACGAACCGAGATCATGCCGGGGAGGCATCGGGGTACTCATAGGGGACGTTTATGAATCCTTATTTAATGATCAATGCCGTATTTTAACCGGCATTTTGGGCCCGAACCGGGACATGTTTCCTGCTCCGGTCGAGCGCATGCTGGATGCGTAACGCTACCGGAATCACCTGGGTAACTCAATCGGCCACTTTCCCTTTTCTCTAATGATAACGTATCGTCCAACGCGATGCTTATCAGTTCTTGCTTTTTCGGTTCTTGCTTTTTTGGGGACCGCGCAGAAGTGCCGCCCGGCCCTTGCGCAAATCACGCCCGGTACGCTCCGCAGGATAAGGTTGCGCTTCCCCTTTGAGTCCATTCCATAGCACCAGGTTGAAGCGTTCCGAATCCAGCTTGTCTTCTTCGTTGAAATCAAAGCCCTTGGTTTTCTCCGCCCAATAAGCTGCGCCGTGAAGCGGCATGGGCGCGGCATTCGGAGCGCCGGCTATTTCTCCGGGCGCTAGAGCGGGAAGCGGAAGCTTTGTCGTCCGCAGAACGGTGGGCACTCGGGCTTTGTAATTCCAGCCGGCCTGCTGCGTGGAAAAGACCTCTGCCATCGGAGGCTGCAAGGCATCGTTCAGTCCCAGCGGCTTGATTCCCAGGACGTCTTCCATGGTGCGCAACAGCGTGACGGTATTGAAGCGTTTGGAAATCACCGCTTGCTGCCTCACATACGGCCCCACCACGTAGGCCAGGCTGCGGTGCGCATCCATGTGGTCCGGACCATTCTGCGCATCGTCTTCGATCACGAAAATGAGCGTGTCTTTGGCGTACCTGCTGCGCGCCACTTTTTCCACCAGCAGGCCCAGAGCGTAATCGTTGTCGGCAACCTGCGTTTCCACCGTGTCCACTCCGTCCACGGCTTCATTGAACAAGCCCAGGTGATCGTGGGGCAGGCGTACCAGTTCCAGGGCGGGCAGGTTGCCACTCGTCACGTAGCCATCGAACTCGCGCTCCCACTCTTTGAATCGCCAATAGTCGGGGAAGCGTTGATCAAAGCCGCGGAAGTACGGGTCCGTCACCAGTTGCAAGTGGGCCTTGGTCGCCACTGCCACGCGCGTGCCGCTGGCGGCCGGATCGCGCAGCAGAGGAATGGGAGGATCTGACCCGGGAATGATGCTGTAGTGACTGAGGTCGATGAAGAAGCCGTAGTTGCGAACGGTCAGGCCGGAGCGCAAGGCTGCGTCCCAGAGATATCCGGCGCCGCTCTCGTCCTCGGGGCTGTCCGGCGCCGCCACGTCGGCATGGCCGGGCAACTGGTTCTCCGCATCGGCAAGCTTCTCCGTGTTGCGGTCGCGGGCCGAATCCGCGCCGACGTTGATGTTCCTGTTCATGCCTTCCACGTCATACGTCATTCCGCGAGAGGCGTAGTTGAGCGGGATGGTCCGTTCCACTACATCAGTGGTGCGCGCGGCCGTGCTCCAGTTCCAACCCACGCCGCTGACCTCGCCGCTATCAAAAAAATTGTCGAGCGTGACAAACCGCCGCGCCAGGTCGTGATGGTTGGGCGCGATGGCGTCAGGAAACAAGGTGAGGGAAGGGTCGCCATTGCCTTTTTCCAGATCACCCAGCACCTGGTCGTAAGACCTGTTCTCTTTCACGATATAGATGACATGCTTGATGCGCTGACGCAGGAATTCGAAGAGCTGGCGGCTTTTGGCATCTTCCGTGGGCGCGGAGAAGCGATTGTTGCGCGCCACTTGCTGCGTAAGCTCACGCAGCTCCGCCGCATCCGGCCGCGGAACCACGGAAAAGCCGCCTTTTTCAAGCTGCAGAATATATTGCCCGGCAGCGGCGCACGGACGGTCGTCAGAAGCCGTGGTAAAAGTCTTGCGGCATGCTTCCCGATTCGGACCGGAATTGGATTTGCCATTTACGACATAAAGCATTGCGCCGCTCTTGCTCACGCTGACAGAAGTTGGATACCAGCCGGTTGGAACCAGACCAACCACGCGGCTATCGTCAGGGTCTTTATCCAGCGCGATTACCGCGACGGAGTTTGTGCCGCCGTTGGTTACGTATAACGTCCGCTCGTCGGGCGAGAGGGCAAGACTGTTGGGATTGCTGCCTTTAAAGGCGCCGCGATTCGCAAATATGCCCTCGGGAGCCGTGGTCTTGATCTCCGCCACCACACGGTCTTTTGACGTGTCCACGATAACGACTGAATCGCTGTTGTCCGCGGCGGCAAAAAGCAATGTGCCCGTTCCATTAACGATCAGTTTTCCCGGCTGGCCGCGCGTCTTGATCCTGCTGCTGACCGCGAGCGAGGACTTCACATCAAGCGCGACAATCTCACGGTCACGCAGGCTGGAGACATAGGCTTTGTCATTGCCGGCAAAGGCAACTCCGTAGGGATACTCGCCTCCAGGCACGCCGTTCTGCGCCAGATTGATCTTTCCCGGACGCAGGTCAAGTTCGGCGATCACCTGCTTTGCGTTCAGGTCCACCAGCGAGACCGAATCATTCTGATAGTTGACGGCGAGCAGGAGCTTGCCGTTTGGACTCACGGCCAGCCCTGCAACCATCGGACGCAGCGGAGTCACTTTGGTCTCCATGCGCTCGGGAACGCCCAGGCCCGTCTTGTGTCCCAGGGAAATGGGTGCATCCGATTCAATCCAGCGGCCGTCGCTCCGGGCAAAGACGTGAATGTTGTCGTCCTGTCCGCCGCCTACGTAAAACTGTTTGCCATCGGGCCCCCACGCCAGCCCGACAAAAGCGTTGGGCACTCGCAGCACTTGCTGCTTGGCCGGCGATGGCTGACGAATATCAAAAACAAAAACATATTCGCTGGTTTGTGCCGGGATCGCTTTGGCTTTTGCGTCATTGTTGCGGTTGTAACCGCTGGTGAGAATAAGCAGCGTGCTGCCGTCAGGGCTTACTGCGGTTGAGACCGGGTGGTCCACGGTGAATTGGGGGAGGTCAGGCAAATCCGGGTTCAGCGGCTGGAACGTTGAACCTCTGGCCGCGGTGGGAGTGATCCTCATGCCCGTCGGCAGGTCTTCCGCAACCGGCCCAGGCCCAGTTTTCCTAGTAACGGCTTTCTCAGTAACGGTTTTCTCAATCCCGGTCTTCTCAGCGCCGGTCTTCTTTTTTTGCGCGCCTCTGGCCGGCAGCAGCGAGCCGGCAAACATGAACATGCACGCCAGCGCGCAGAAATAGCTTCCGGCCCGAGGGCTGATTGATCGCACGCAATGCAGGTTGCTCAATTGAGGTTTCCAGCGGGAGTCCGACTCAAGGCGCTATTGAGCCTGGCGCCGGGATTTTTCCCCAGCGTGTTATTGAGCACCGCAGCCAATCGCAACCCGGCGAGCGCAAGTTTTTCGTTCACCAGTTCGATATTGGCCTGGTAGTACGCTTCGTCGATTGCCGCGGGCTTCGGGTCAACAATGTGCCGCGCCTGGAGATGAGATTCATTGGCCCAGTCCACGGGGGTCCCGCCTGCCTCCCTTTCCAGGTGTTTCTGTCCGATCAGAACGTTCAGGCGGTGTACATAGTCTTCTTGTGACAAGCCCGTGTGCTGGATCAGCAGGTCGTCCCAGGTCCAGTGCAGATTGCAGTCGTAGTCACCGCACTTAGGGGAGCCAAAGGCCGGCAGCTTGATGTCATTGCCGCCGCGGGCTTCGTCGATCGCGTGCAGCGGCTGGTGCAGATCGCCGACAAAGTGCACGATCCACTTGAGCGCTTCCAGACGGTCGTTGCGGGAGGCGTTTTCGTCGCCCAGGATTTTTTGGAACATCTCAATGCGGTCCACCACGCAGTTATGGTGGTCGGTGAGAGCGTCCTTGTGCTTGTCCTGCGGGCGGAAGCAATCACGCTCCTGAGAAAAGCCCGCTGCATCTTTCGGGATATCGACAAAGTGCCAGTTGAAGCTTTCGTCGTGTTCCTTTCTCACCTGGTCCGCCCAGCTTGCGATGGACGCCAGGCTGTCATTGCCAAGCAGAAGCTGAAGGTTTTTCCGGGTCAGGGGCGTCAGGCGGGATTGGGCGATGTCGGCCACGATGGCATGGCCCCTGGCGCCCCAGGCCGAAAGTTGCGTGGGAATAAAAGTTGCCAGCAG
>JBGPZS010000275.1:0-5614 GCA_041493865.1 Terriglobia bacterium | reverse complement strand
TCGCGGGAGTCCATGTAGTGCTCACCGTAACGGCTGTCACTCTGTTGCGCCAGAGTGTCGCGCTGTTGCGTCAGGGCGTCACGCGCGCCTTGCAGGTAGGCGGCGCGCAGCTCATCGTCGCCACGGTCGGCGGATGCCTGCTGCGCCGGGGCCGGTTCAACCGGAGTCTCCGGCACAAATGGGTCGGCTACCGACGGGTAAGCCCCATCGGTATAGATGGCATAAAAAACCGGGACCGGCACGAACGCCCGCGACCGCCCATGGGGATTACCAAACCGGCGTAGCGGACCATGAATACGGAATCCCTGCCGCAGCGGCGGATTTACTCCAAAAGGAAGCGGCGTAGGTGAAAGCACGCTCGCGGGAACGCCATGCTGGCGTCCATCCGCCGTAGGCGATACAACGGAAGCTGGCGCGCCATGGCTGGGGAACTGGGCTTGCGCTACCTGCAGGGCGATTGCCAGAAATGGGATGACGAAGACTGGTCGCGACATATGCCACCTGCTTGGACTACTTATCCTGGTACTGCTCATCCGGGATTATGTGTCTAATGATAAACCCTGGCGTCCGCCATTTACACTGGATTCCGTACCCAGCTCGTGAGCGTCAGCACCGTTAGAACGGTCCGGAGTATGAAACATGCGGCCAAAAACATGGCCACAGGACGCCGGAATCGAGTCTCCAGAAAGTCAGCCGCCAGACCGCCAATAAATATGAACACAAAACTAAGCCCTAAAGTTGCGTCCCAGATGCGGATGGCCGGCACCAGGGCAAAAAGCAGCACTGCGGTCAGCGCCGTAAGCAGGGGTGCGGTGTTGCCAAAATAGCGCGCCCGTGGCCAGCTTCCGTAGGCAGTAAGCGCCGCAATGAATAGAAAAACCAGCACATAGCCATCTGTTTTCGCGGTCAGCGCGAACGCCAGATTGCGTGCCGCGTCGAGCGCCGGTTTCTGTGCAAAGAGCGCCTTCGCGCCCAGTCCGGCGCTGCCGGTCAGCCAACCAACCACGGCCCACAGTGCGCAGCCGATCACGGACGCGCCCGCAAGCACCACCAGGACTCTTCTCCGGCGTCCCGGCGCCAGATAGAGCATGTAGGCAAAAGCCAGCAGCACCAGCGTGATTGACCACCACGCCGTCGCCAAGGCAAAGCCGATTGAGAGGCCCAGAATCGCGATCCGCGGCACCCACTTCTTCGGCGGCGCGTAAAGTGTATGCGCCACGCCGATCGCGGTATAGATCAACCCCAGGCTGCTCCAGGCCAGAATAATCTCCGGGCCAATGTTGCTGCTGATCTCGACCATCGCCGGCGATGTGCAATACAACGCCAGCGCAACATATCCGCCTTCATCGTCAAACAGGCGGCGTGCCACCCACCAGAGCGCTCCGCCCAGCCACAGTCCGAAGATGACAAAAGGCAGCCGCAGCAGCCATGGACGCGGGACCGCCAGCGCCACGCTCACGGAAGGGGGCGCCAACTTTCTGGCCAGCGTTGTAAGTCGCACCGGCAGAGCGGCGATCCATCCGGTAAATGGAGACGCATTGACGGTCTTGCCGCCGGGAGCCGCCAGCCCCGCGGCGATGTATCGGTACTCCAGGTCTGAGAGCTTGCGTGTCTGGGCGGTCCAAAGGCATTGCGCCAGAAACGCCAGCAGCATGAGCCCGGCAAACACCTGCGGCCTGCCAACCCTGAATTCTCTGACCACCTGGAGCATGAATTCACAGTTGTATCATGCAGCCCTGGCACAATGCTCACCACAATCGCAGCGGCCTGTTCGTGAGCGCACTCAAATAATGCCGCGTCCCCGCCCGCTCACATCGCGCTTCTCTGATACAGTCTTCTCTGTCATTACAGAGAGCACCATGGAACCGGAAATTTCGGGCGGCGCCCCGCCTCATCGCCTGAGGCAAATCTTCTATAACGACCACGGCCTGCGCGCCGGCTGGCGCCTGCTGATCTACTGTGCTGTGCTTTTTGGGCTGCTCAGGGGGCTCTTGGTTCCGGTGATGTCCAGGGTGCAGCGGCAAGCTCCGCAGGGAGCTCTTAGCCCGGCTATCTTGGCCCTTGCCGAAGCCCTGAGTGTCCTGTTTTTCCTGCTTGCTGCCTTCGTCATGTCGCGCATTGAGCGCCGCAACATGGGCGAATACGGTTTGCCTCTCAAGGGCGCGCACGTGTTGCAGCGCTTCTTCACCGGCTATGTGTTCTGGGGATTCCTCCCATTGTCCGTGTGTCTTTTTGTGATGCACTGGCTTCACGCCTACGATTTTGGACATTTCGCGCTTCACGGTACTGCCATCTTGATTTGGGGGGCCCAGTGGGCCGGAGTGTTCTTACTGGTGGGGCTCAGCGAAGAATATCTTTTGCGCGGATACGCTCTCCACACGCTCGCAGATGGAATCGGCTTCTGGCCCGCGGCGATCGTTATGGCGGTGCTTTTCGGTATTGGTCATGCCGGCAACGCCGGAGAAACACGCATTGGCTTGATCGCTACGGTTGTCTTTGCTTTGTTTGCCTCAACTACGCTCAGGTACACGGGGAGCCTTTGGCTGGCCGTTGGCGCTCACGCCGGCTGGAACTGGGGACAGTCCTTTTTCTACGGGGTGAGTGATAGTGGAATACGAGTTCAGGGCCATCTATTGGAACCCACGTTCCAGGGGCCCGATTGGCTCACCGGCGGAAGCGTGGGCCCTGAAGGCAGCGTGATTACGCTCATCCTTTGGGCCTTCATGACAGTTGTGTTCTTATCGCTCTATAGAAAGCGGAGAGTACCGGCATTGGTTATCACGGCGGATCAAAAATATTAGCTGCGAACTCGCGCCCTTCGTTCTTCGCGTGCATGCGCGGCCTGTATTTGAATCTGCGTTTATCTGCGGCGACTCTCGCTAAAGGGCGAGCCCGACCACGCGGCGAGCCCGCTGCATCAAGAGCTGGAAGATCCAGCGTCGAGCCATCCATAACAGGCGGTTTGGAGCGAAGCGAAAAAAAAACTAGAAACTAAATGTCCAGATTCTTCACGTCGAGCGCGTTCTCTTCAATGAACTTGCGGCGCGCTTCCACGTCCTCGCCCATCAGCGTGGTAAAGATCATTTCGCAGGCTTCAATGTCTTCGGCCCGCACGGAAAGCAGCGTCCGCCGCTCCGGGTCCATGGTTGTCTGCCAGAGCTGTTCGGAGCTCATCTCACCCAGCCCTTTGTAACGCTGCACGCTGTATTCTTTCTTGCCTTCCGCCAGGACGTAGTCAAACAATTCGCGCGCGGAATTCTTTTCCACGCGTTCGGCGTCAATCTTGGTCCTGCGGATTGAGGTCTTTGACGTTTTCTTTGCCGCTTTCTCCAGGTCCTCGCGTTCTGCGTCGCTCAGATCAGCCGCTGCGTCTTCCATGCCTTTGGCAGCCACTTCCACGACAAACGGCGGCTCCATGAAGCTTTCAATCTGCTTGAACTTGGCGATCATCTGCCGGTACTCCGGCGTGGACACAAGCGCCCAATGGATCTGGCGTTCGGCGCCCTGCGAGTCAGTGAATTTCACGCCCCACAGGTTGTGTTCCTCGTCAAAATAACTCTCCACCTGTTTGAGCTGGTACTCTTTGGCCAGCTTGTTGATTTCCTTTTCCAGCTTCTCGATCTTCTTTGACGGGGTCTTCTTGTCGCCTTCAAAATCCACGCGTTGCGAAATTCCCAGCCGCGGCAGCAGCTCCGTGATCCGCTCATGGCGCAGGCGCTTGTCCACTTTCTCAAAAAAGACCAGATACTCGTTCAGCGTGGTCATGAATTTGGCCAGCGCCGATCCTTCCAGCTTGGCCGCGCCCTCGCCGTAACGGACCGCCATGCCTTCGGCCGCGCGCCGTACCATCACGCGCACAAACTCGCGGTCGTCCTTGATGTACTGCTGCGTCTTTCCTTTTTTGATTCCGTACAGCGGCGGCTGCGCAATGAAAACGTTGCCGCGTTTGATCAGCTCATTCATGTGGCGGAAGAAGAACGTGAGCAGCAGCGTGCGGATGTGCGAACCATCCACGTCAGCGTCGGTCATCAGGATGACCTTGGCGTAGCGCAGCTTGGCGGGATCAAAATCGTCTTTGCCGATGCCTGTGCCCAGCGCCGTGATCATGGCGCGAATTTCTTCATGGCTCAGCATCTTGTCGTAGCGCGCCTTCTCGACGTTGAGAATTTTTCCCTTCAGCGGCAGGATGGCCTGGAAGCGCCGGTCGCGCCCCTGCTTGGCCGTGCCTCCGGCGGATTCGCCCTCGACAAGAAACAGCTCGCAGCGGTTGGGATCGCGCTCCGAGCAGTCCGCCAGCTTGCCCGGCAGCCCGCCGCCGTCCAGAGCTCCTTTGCGCCGCGTCAGGTCGCGTGCTTTGCGCGCTGCCTCGCGTGCCCGCGCGGCTTCGATCGCTTTGTTGATGATCTTGCGTGCCACCGGAGGGTTTTGCTCAAAGAACCCTCCCAGGCGCTCGTTCAGAAATGCCTGCACCGTGCCCGCGATGTCAGAATTCAGCTTGCCCTTGGTCTGTCCTTCAAACTGCGGCTGCGGCAGCTTGACGCTCACTACCGCCACCAGTCCTTCGCGGACATCATCGCCCGTCAGGTTCTCTTTCACGTCCTTGAACAAACCAAGCTGTTGCCCCGCGTAATTGATGGTGCGCGTGAGCGCAGTGCGAAAACCGGATAGATGCGAGCCGCCGTCCACCGTGTTGATGTTGTTGGCGAAGCTGAAAACGGTTTCTGAATATCCGTCGTTGTATTGCAGCGCGATCTCCATCTGCACGCCATCGCGCTCCACTTCCATGTAGATCGGCCGGTCGTGCAGCACGCTCTTGCCGCGGTTCAGATGCTTGATGAACTCAGCGATCCCGCCGGAGTACTTGAATTGCAGCTTCTTTGCTTCGCCGGTCTTCGCATCGGTCTGGCGCTCGTCGGTGAGCGTGATCTCCAGGCCTTTGTTCAGGAAGGCCAGCTCGCGCAGCCGCTGCGCCAGCGTATCGAAGTTATATTCCGTGGTGGTGAAGATCTCTTTGTCGGGCAGGAAATGTATCTTGGTTCCGCGCTTCTTCGTGGTGCCTGTCTTCTTGAGCTTGGTTTGGGCGCCGCCCTTGGAATAGCCCTGCTCCCACACGTGTCCGTCACGCCAGATTTCCAGATCAAGCTGGTGACTCAGCGCGTTCACGACTGACACGCCTACACCGTGCAGTCCGCCGGAGACTTTGTAATTGGAGGTATCAAACTTGCCGCCGGCATGCAGCTTGGTAAGCACCACCTGCGCGGCTGGGATTTTTTCTCCATCGATCACCATGTCGTCCACGGGAATGCCGCGTCCGTCATCGACCACGGTAATCGAATTGTCGATGTGGATGGTTACATCGATCTGGATGGCATAGCCGGCCAGCGCTTCATCCACCGAGTTATCCACGACTTCATACACCAGGTGATGAAGGCCCATCTCTCCGTTGGAGCCGATGTACATTGCAGGGCGAAGGCGCACCGCCTCCATGCCCTCAAGGACTTTTATGTCTTCTGCGGTGTAGTTGCCATTTCCATTGCCGCCGGACTTTTTGCTTTTATTTTGTTCTGCCATTTGTTTTGCAGTTGCGGGTGCAGATTCACGGGTGGACAAACTT
>JBGPZS010000560.1:0-2667 GCA_041493865.1 Terriglobia bacterium | reverse complement strand
CTCTTCCTGGTTCAGCGGCGCATCCAGCTCAAGCAGGCCTTCGGGGAGTTTCATCTCCACGCGCTTCTGCTCCAGCGCAATCTTCTCAATATAAGCTGCGGCAAAAGGCACCAGGTACTCCTTGTCGCCCTCAATCACCAGCAGTGGCGCTTCTCCGCTGCCGAACTGCACGTCTTTAATTCGGCCAATCTCGCGTCCGGAGTCGGTCACCGTGCAGCCCACCAGATCGCTCACATAAAACTGGCCGCTTCCCAGTTCGGCCCGTTCGCTGCGCGGGACCTGGAGCTCGCTTCCCACCAGCGTCTCCGCGGCACTGATGGAATCCACGCCGGCAAATTTCAGCACTACCATGCCCTTGTGAAACCAGTGCTCTTCCACATCCAGCTTCCGCCGCAAAAGTCCGGCGGCTGCGCCCAGGGCAAAGAGCTTCTTGCGCGTCGCGAACAGCTCGGGAAAGTCGGTGAGCAGAGTTGCCGCTACTTCGCCGTGGCGTCCCTGTGTTTTGGCCACCCGCGCAATCGTGACGAACTCAGCGTCATCTGTCATGAGCGCGGCCGGGGCAACTCAGGAGCAAAACTACTCCGCCGGTCCATCCTCTTCTTCGTCTTCGATGATCTCCAGCATGTAGCGTTTCTTGAACTTCATGCTGGCCGCGCCCAGTATGGTGCGGATTGATTTGGCAGTGCGTCCCTGCCGGCCGATCACTTTGCCCAGGTCCGTTGGGGCCACGCGCAGTTCCAATACCGTGGCATCGCCATCCTCGACCGGGGTCACGTGAACCTGTTCTGGAGCATCCACAAGAGCCTGAGCAATTTGCTCCACGAGCATACGCATATCGCCGCCCGTCTCCGTCATAAGGGGAGTCCTTCACGTTGCTATGCTTGGGGCCTGATTCGCTGCCTAACCTGTCCCGGAAAGAACCAACTCCTTGCCTGTTCTGCTTTCTTACTTAGGCCGCTGGCGCTGCGGTAGCTTGTGACTTGGCGAGCAGGCGGCCCACGGTGTCAGAAAGCTGTGCGCCTTTGGAGACCCAGTAATCAATTCGGTCACGCTTCAGGTCGATGGTGGTAGGGTTGGTGCGGGGATTGTAAAGCCCTACAACTTCCACGGAGCGTCCGTTGCGGGCCCGCTCCTTATCGATGACCACCACACGGTAATAAGGCTGCTTGCGCGCACCTATGCGCGCTAATCGTATCATTAGCACAGTTGCACTGAATCCTTTCCTGGTTGAGGCCCAGCCAATGCCGGGCAAGTTGTTATTATCGCGTAAGTTGCGGGGATTGGCAAGGCGGCTTTCCTGAGGGACTAGACATCGAGGCTAGAGCTTACCGACCTCTTCCATCACCTTCGCCAGCGCATGGCGCGCGTCATCCGGCGACCGTACCTGGAAGGTACGCATCTTGAGCGGTTTCAACATCTTCTCCACCTTGCCGGCTTCGCCCATGATTTCTTTGCGGTCAAAGAATTCAAATTGCAGATAGTAGATGATGCAATCCTGCTCGTTGCCGGTCTCTACCGGAGGCAGCGCTGGAAATACATACAGGTCCATGGGGCTGCCGATCAGTACAAACACATGGAGCGGCGCTTCACCCTGCTTGCCGTCTGCATCGGCCGGACTGCCCAGCCGGCGGACAATTTCTTCACGCAGGTAGATGGGACTCTGCCGTCGATTTTGCAGGTCCTTGATGCTGACCACCCCCGGCCCGTTATCCGGCGAAAGCGCCTTTTGCAGACCTGGCCAGTCCAGGTCCTTGCCGTCATTCTGTTCGAACGGAATGCGCCGTTGTACAAGGTCCAGGGCCGCGGTGCTGCTGGAGCCGTTGGCTACCTTGATCTGGCTGAACGCCTTGAACATCGGTATTGCGGCAGAGAGATAGTTGTTGTAGTGGCCGTAGTTTCCGCGAAAGATCTCCGCAGAGGGACTCAGGTCCAGGAGCACCTCCAGACGGACCGGCCGCCTGGTCGCAAGCGGCAAATTGAGACGCCCTTCAATGTCAGAGTGAAAGATGAACTCAGGCCCGTCGCGCTTGGTCGACCAGAATTCAAACGCGTCCAGTCCCCGCCACATTTCCGGCAGCGGATCATTCTTGTACGCATCCATGTGGAACAGCCGGCGCAGGAAATTGTGCTCTCCGGACTTTTTGTCCCAGAGCGCTACGGACACCTCATACTGACCGGGCACGGCAAAGGCCTGCCAGGAGAACTCCACGTCACTCCGCTTCATCTCCGGCTTCAGGTTTTCCATCTCCAGCAGTCCGAAATTCCGGAAAGAGGCTCCCTCGCCGTCTCTCACCTCCACCAGCAAGGTGATGTGCTCGTCATGGCTGCGCTTCAGCAGCTCCGGCCCCGGCACCTGGACCTGGATGGTAGCGATGAGCCTTTGATGGAAGGAGAGTTTCTGCGCCGTAATCCGCACCTGCCACGGCACCTGCTCCAGGGGCTTTTCCGCCTGCCACTTGTCAAAAGGCGCGGCAGCGAAAATTGATTCTACGGATTCGGTCGTGGCTTCCTGGGCGCACAGCTGCGCTGGCCGGCCGGCGCTGAGCGCGAAGGCGAGTAGAACGAGGACGCTACGAAAACGACACCAGATAGGGAAGAACCGGTTGACCATCATCTGCGACCAGTATCATCTTACAACCGCCCGCCGTCGCAGCATGCAACCGACTT
>JBGPZS010000324.1:0-4995 GCA_041493865.1 Terriglobia bacterium | reverse complement strand
CTGGTATTTACCACCGTCCATGCCAATAACGTGGTGGACGTTTTGGGACGGTTCCTGAACATGGGTGTGGAACCCTATAACTTTGTTTCCGCCCTGAACTGCGTTCTGGCGCAGCGGCTGGTGCGCATGATATGCACCCACTGCAAGACGCCGGCCCGCTATTCGGATAAAGAGTTGGAGAGCTTTGGACTGGACCCGAAAGAATGGCGCGATGTCCCGTTCTATGACGGCCCCGGCTGCATTGAGTGCGGGGGCACGGGATATCACGGCCGCACGGCGATCCATGAGCTGCTGGACCTTTCCGATCGCATTCGCGAACTGATTTTAGAAAAGCGGCCGTCATCGGAGATCCGCAAAGCAGCCCATGATGAAGGCATGAGCTTCCTGCGTGATTCGGCTCTGGCCCGGGTCAAGGCGGGAATCACCACGATGAAGGAAATCAACAAGGTCACCTTCATCGAAACTACGCGATAAGGATGGCAGGTTTGAAGCAAAAAACTATCCGCCCGCGGCTGGCTTGTGAGATCACGCTGGACGGTGTGATCGCCGCGCGGGCGTCTGACAAAAATCCGCACCTGGAGGTATTCACCTCGCGGCGGCTGAATGAGGGTGTGATTGCACCCGGGCTGAACCTGCCCAACGTCCTGGATGCAGAGGCCCTGCGCACGTCGCTCAGCGGAGCACTGGGAGCGGTGGCGGGAAAGTCGCGCGACGTGATCGTGGTGTTGCCGGACGTGGCCATTCGCATGATCCTGCTGGATTTTGAGGCCCTGCCGACCAAGCCGGAGGAAGTTGAGCCGGTCATCCGTTTTCGCCTCAAAAAGTCACTGCCGTTTGACGTGGACCAGGCGACGCTCTCTTACGAAGTGACCCGTTCGAACGGCACGGTTCGCGCCGTGGCCGCGGTTTCGCCGCACGAGATCATTGCCGAGTACGAGAAGGCTTTCCGCGACGCGGGATATGAGCCGGGCGTGGTCATGCCATCGTCACTGGCGGCGCTTGGCCTGGTGGATGGCGAGCGGCCAACGCTGGTCCTGAAAGTGGACCCGTTGAACATTACAATCACGGCGGTTGAACACCAGGAACTCCGGCTGGTGCGAACGCTGGAGAACCCGCACGGGAGCAACGTTTCCGCGGCGGACCTGGCGGAGGCCGTGCTGCCCTCGATCGTATTTTTTGAAGACACCTTTGCCGCCCACATTGAGAAGATCTACATTGGCGGCATAGCGCCGCTGCAGGAACTTGGCCCGTTGTTGCATCAGCATACCGGCGCGCAGGTGCAGGAACTTGCCCCGGAGCTGGCGCCGGAACAGAACCTGAGCGGTGAAAACGTTTCGCCCTCAACCATGGCGGGAATCGTGGGGGCTTTGCTGGGATAATGCGCCTTAATATCAATCTCGCTTCGCAGAAATATGAAGATGTGCGGCAGTTCTATGTGCGCTGGGGAACGACCATCGGCTTGACCGCGGTGCTCACGCTGTTTCTTATCGGGCTGGCATGGATCAACTATTCCAGTTCGTCCAAGTCCAGTGAGCGAATCAAGGAGCTGAAGGAAAAGATTGCTTCTCTCGAAAAAGCGCGCGCTGCCGCGGAGACGGTCACCAACCTGCCGGAAAACCACGAAATCACCGCACAGAAGAATTTCTGGAACAGGCAAATCAACCGCCGCCAGCTTTCCTGGACGCAACTGTTCAACGATCTGCAAAGAATCATGCCGGCCCGGGCTTATCTAAGTTCCGTCCATCCGGAGGTAACGAAGGACAACCGGCTGAAGCTGAGCCTGGTGATCGTGGGCGACACGCACGCCAATGGGCTCGAGTTGGTGCAGAAAATAGAGAAATCCGATCGCTTCCGCGGCCCGACGACATTCACGGGTGAAACCACGCAGAAGGACCAGCGGACGGGAGCGCAAGTGTACAAGTTCGACATCGAAACCTACTACACACCCGCTACGGCGGCACCGGGCCGCGTGGCCGCCAGGGAGGGTTTGTAAATGGGTGATCTGAAGAAAATCCGGCAGCAGTTCATATTGATCCTGGCGGTGCTTGGCGTGGTGGACCTGCTGTTGCTCATATACCTGTTTCTGCCCGGGTCCAGCCCGTCGGCAAGGCTGGCCCAGGAACAGAGTTTGCAGGAGCAGGTGACGACGCTTACCCGCGAAGTGGCGCCGCTGCAGGGGATTGACAAGAAGCTGGACCAAACCCGCGCGGATGTGAAGAAGTTCTACGAACAGAAGGTCCCCAGCCAGTTCTCCCAGATTTCGCAGCATTTGGAAAAACTGATGCAGGAAACAGGCGTGACCGCGCCGGGAGGGATCCACTACACCCAGGACAAGAATGATCAACAAAAAGACAAAAACGACCTGCCCGATGTGCGGCGGATCGGCATTGACACCACCGTGACCGGCGAGTACTCGAAGGTGGCGCGTTTTATCAATGCCATGGAGCAGGACAGGTTTGTGTTTGTCATTGATCAGATATCGCTCACCAGCCAGGAGAGCGGAGTGATATCACTGCAGGTAAAATTTGAGACCTTTTTGAAAGAAACCTAGCAAGAGGCGCGGGCGGCAGACGTTCATCACCAGAGGAGACGGAATTTAAGTGAAGATAGGCGCTGAAAACAAAAAACAGGTGCGCTGGATGATCGCGCTGCTGGTGATTGCCCTTCTGGTGGGCATTTACAACTTCGTTGATTTTGGCACCAGCTCCGCCGCGTCTCCCGCAAGCCCCAGCGCAGGGGCCCCGCCGAAGAAATCCGGCGCGTTCCAAGTGGCCGATAGCACGCTTGATCCCAGATTGAGGCTCGACATCCTGGCGGCCAGCCAGAACAAGAAGTATGAAGTGGGCGGAAGAAATATTTTCAGGATGGAAGAGAAGCCGATCGAAAGCACTCTTACCAAAGTTCGACCACCCATTGACGTCCCGTACCCGCCCACGCCGACACCCACACCGCCGCCTCCGCCGATTCCGCTCAAGTTCTACGGCTTCGCCAGCAAGGCCAACGAGCCGAAGAAGATCTTCCTGGATGACGAAGGCGAAGTTTTCGTCGCCCGGCAGGGTGACATTGTGGAACGAAAATACAAAGTCATTCAGATCAATAACACCAGCGTGATCATGGAAGACGTGCTGAACAATAATCGTCAGACAATCCAGTTGACGGCCAGATAGTTTCGCGGGAAATTGCAATGCGTTGTATGAAAGCAAATCGTTCACACTCCGGACAATCGGGCTACGTGCTGCTGGCCGTAATGCTGGCGATCACGCTGATCCTGATTGCCCTATCGGTGGAAGCGCCGCGCATCGCACAGCAGATCAAGCGTGAGAAGGAAGAGGAGCTCGTGCATCGCGGCAAACAATACGCCACCGCGGTGAAGCGCTTTGTTCACAAGAATGGCGGACGCTATCCGATGTCCATCGAGCAATTGGAGGACACCAACCACATTCGCTTCCTGCGCAAGCGATACAAAGACCCCATGACGGGTGAGCCCAACTGGCGCCTGGTGCATATCGGCGAAGCCCAGATCAATTTCCCCACGCCCCACCCAAACACCGGCGGTCCGCCCCCCACCGGAGGTCCGCCCCCGACCAGCGGCCCACCGCCCCCGTCCCCCAGCCCAACGCCCGCGACTACCTTTGGTCCGATTGGGCAAGTCATCGGCGTAGCCAGCGTCAACAAGGGTCAGTCGATCAAGGAATTCAACGAGAAAGACCACTACGACGAATGGTTCTTCGTCTACGACCTGCGGCTGGAGCAAAGTGGTGGCTCCGGTCTGGCTATCGGCGCGCCCCGGGCTGGCGGCAACACGACGGGAACTCCCGGGCCTCCACCATCCGTCTCGCCTACACCCGTAACAACGCCCACTCCACCGCCCTAAACTGAAAAGAGAAAAGCCCCGTCCTTCGACGAGGCCCAGATTCGCTGTGGAGTTCTTCTTGGTTAAACGCTGAAGGAAGAGCCGCATCCGCAGGTGCTCTTCACATTGGGATTCTCAAACTTGAAGCCTGAGGCTTCCAGCGTCTCCACAAAGTCCACCACGCAGCCATCCAGGTACATGGCCGATGTCGCGTCGACGTAAACTTTCAAATCGTCAAAGTTATAAACCTTGTCCATCACGCCGGGTGCGTTTTCAAACGACATGTTGTAGGAGAAGCCCGAGCAGCCGCCGCCGACCACGCCAATCCGCAAACCAGCCGGCACCGGGTTCTGCTGGCCCATAATCTCCTTCACCTTGGTCACCGCCGTCGGGGTCAGATTGACCGGCAGTTTTGGGGTGGTTTCTACGCTGGGATTAGTGGTGGTAGCCATTTCTTGCGCCTCCTTGAAGCTGATGATAGCCCTGACGAACCAGCCTTATTATACAACACTATGCGCCGATTTCTATTGGGCTTTTCTCTCTGGTCTCTCCCTTCTTTAGATGAATCCAAGCACCGCGCGACGCACATTTTCCCTCCACCAGCTTTTTCTCCAGCCGCCTGCCTCTTTTCCCCATCCACCAGCTCTGGCTCCCCGTTCAGCATCTCTGCTGCCCTTCCGCAAACCCCCAAAAATACTGGATTTCCCCACCCTGCCCAGGGCTATAATTCCTTTAAGGTTCCATCTACACCCTCGCCGCGACACGCGGTTGCGGCCTCTGAGTAGCGGAACCGGTGCCAAAAATTCAAGGTGGTGCTCCATGTCATCCATGATGACGCCTCTCCTCATTCTTTGGGCCGGTTTGACAGTCGTGCTGATCGTGCTTCTCATCTACCGCAGCACTCTTGCCATGCACGAAGATGACCAGCTCTTCCTGGACAGCGCTGAGGCCCACATGGCCAAAGAACAGGAAGAACTGATCGTCAAAATGAACCGGATCGGGCCGTGGGTTAAGGTCTGCGGCACAGGCTCCGCGGTGCTGTTCGTACTCATCGCGGGCCTGATGCTCTACCAGCGCTTCAACCAATAACGAGCGCACGCACGGCTACCTCAAAACGTGTGGCGTCGGCGCTCCCCGCCAGT
>JBGPZS010000355.1:0-4707 GCA_041493865.1 Terriglobia bacterium | reverse complement strand
GGGCTTCCTGGATCGCGGCCTGAAGAAACGGGTCAGTGGATGCCATGGTCTGCTCCGAAAACTTTATCAGATTGCCAGAATTGCCAAGATTGCCAAAATCGCCGAAATTTGAAAAGCCAAAACCCTGAGCAACTGAGGAAGCAGCGAAGGCTCTGTTGCTGTTCAATTCTGGCAATTTTGGCAGTTCCGGCGATCTTGGCAATTCTCTCAAGCTCCCACATGTGCATCAGTGACAAGGTTCTCGCCGGAGAATGAAGCGTGGAGCAATAAAAAAGCCCGGATAGGCTTTCATCCAGGCTGAAGACTCAACAGGAGAGAGAATGCAAACGTAAGGGACTAGGGACTAGCAAAATCGAATTTGACGACCACGGTTGATTCTTCCGCAGCCGGCTCATACTTCCATTTCGTGACGGCTGTAACAACGGCCTGGACCAGTACCGGATTACCGCCCAGGACTTTTACGTCTTTGACTCTGCCGTCGGTCGCAATCAGCAGCTCAACGCGTGCGCTTCCGCTGATGTTGTTCTTTTTGGCCAGTTCGGGATAAACCGGCTCAACCCGATTTTTCAGTTTGCGCGCGGCTGCCTGTGCGCTGGCCGGATGACAAGCAAACAGCCCAAAAACTGCCAGCAAGCCGGCGAAAACCATGGGACCCATCCATCGGGCACGTGCATGGCGCCGAACGGAACTGCAATTCACCTTGTTCTCCTCAGTGCCTGCGACGCGGCGTGCCATGCTTTCCCGGTGCGCAGGTGGCACAGTAAGGAAATCCTAATCAAAAGCTGAAGGCGGGCAAAGTCACGAAAGTAACCTGTAACGCGTTGGTAACTCAGGAAGCGAGTTTCCTTAGTTCAAGACTGTGGGCTTGCCGCAGTCGACTGAGGGTTCGGGTTCGCAGGGGCGCTCGCGGTTCGCATCATGAGGTATCCAGCAGCGGAAATAACGGCAAGGAAGCCGGCGCAGGAGATGAATAGGGGCCTGATACCCAGCTTTTGCGCGAGATAGCCGGAAAGCAGGAGCCCCAGCACCTGGGCAATCGAAATCAGCGACATAAAGGTGCTGCTCACACGGCCAACCATAGCCGGAGGGGTTTCCTGCTGGGACATGGTTTGTGCCGGCACCCATACAAACGCAATGGCAAGGCCTATGGTGAAAGTGCTGAGGGCCGCCATGGGAATATTGCGAAACGCTCCCAGGAGTGCCGCTCCAATACCCAGGCCAAAAAGGCCGCCAAGCACTACGTGCGCCTTGGAGCGATTGCGAGCCATGCGAGTCAGCAATGGAGTGCCCACGATCATGCCCACGCCTACCATGGCGCTAATCACACCGAACATGAAAGATCCCGCATGAAGAGAATCGCGGATATAGATGGAAATCAGCGGGCTGAACGAGCTCAGCACAAACATCGCCACGGCCATGGCGATAAATACGAATGCCAGCCCGGTGTGCGTAAAAATGAACTTGTTGCCGGCCACAAAATCCTGGGTCAAGGTCTTGACCGTCTTCTCACCTGGCGCGCGGGCAGGCCGCACGATGGTCAACGAGGAAATCATGGCGGCGGAAAAGATAAAACTGACAACATCCAGGTAGAAGCAGGCTTTTTCCGTAAGCCACGTGACTAGCACGCCTGCGGCTGCGGGAGAAAGCAGACGCACGATGTAGAAGGCCTGTGCCATCAGTGCGTTGGCGGCCATCAGACCCTCCGCCGGCACGATGGTGCGCATGGTTACGGACTGTGCCGGAGCGAAAAAGCTGGAGACGACGCTCAGGAGCACAAAGATGACTGAGATCTGGGCCACGTCATGGTCATGGACAAAGACCAGCAGCAGAATTAACCCGGCGCGGATGAGATCACTGGCGATCATGAGCCACTTGACGTTCCAATGGTCGACAAAAACGCCGGCAACCGGGCTGATGATAGCGATCGGCAGCATGTACGCGATGAACACCGCCGTTACCTGGACGGCCGTCCCGTGCCAGCGGAAAGTGATGAGGCTGATCACACCGAACAAAGCCAGAAAATCACCAAAGATGCTGACAAACTGCGCCAGCCAGATCGTGCGGAAGGGCTTGTGCTGCAAGATTGTCTTCAGCGTATAAGACGGGGTCGAAGTTGCTTCGGCAGAGGAGGCCATGGCGGTCCGTGGGTTTCCTTGATGCAAGCTTATCGCAACGCAAGTTGTTTGTGCTGCGACGTGGGTAAAAAATTATCGCGGAAGACTTAGTTACTGGGCGAAAAGATTTGCGTGACCGTACACGCTCCAGACGATTTTGGTTTCACGAATAGAAGCGTGGCGTCGAAGGTAGACACCGTTGACGATTTTATTGGAGTTTTTAATTGAAGAGACGGAGTATGTGTCTCTAATTAAATGAAAATAATATACTTAGAGGATAAGGCTGTTCTAATTTTAAAAACCGATTTAGAGTAGTATGTAACCCTGGCTCAACGGGAAGCACCCTCATCATGGCTCAACGTCCTCTCCCCGCTGCGTTGCTTTTGATCGTGGCGACTGAACCCGCCCTGCGCTTGCGACTCGATTGGCTTGAGCGCGCTGGATATCGCGTAAGAACCGCGTGCAGCCTGAAGGAGGTGGACCAGGCGTGCCACAGCCAGCCCTTTGACATCATTCTGATTGCTGATAGCGTGGAACCTCGCATGAAGAAGGCGATCGGCCTTACGGTGAGGCACTACCTTCCTGAAGCGCCGATCCTGCAGATGGGGCGGATCAGGCCGGATATAGATGGCAGCAATAGTTTTGTCACTGGCGACTCGCGCGAAGGAGTGCTGAAGTCGGTATTAAAGATCCTGAAGCGCCGCGATGACATCAGGCCGGCAGCGATCTAGCACAGCTTTGCGGCTGAAACGGCCGCGACCGTTTCTTGAGGACACTTTGGCTGTTTTCAAAAACCTGGTTAAAAAAAGAAGAGGAACCCGAGCGGTTCCTCTTTTCATATCGGTTTTGAAAACGAAATTATTTTGGCGCCGGCGTGCTGGCGTTGGCGGTTTTCAGACCGATGGCCTCGCCCGATAGGACCAACTCGACGCGGCGGTTCTGCTGGCGACCCTCAGGAGTGTCATTGGTTGCGACGGGCTGCGTTTTACCGAGCCCGCGCGACACGATGGCGTCGCCCGGAATACCTTGCTGCGCTAGATAGTCGCGGACCGCCCCAGCGCGGTTTTCTGACAGCTTCTGGTTATATTCATCACTGCCTACGCTGTCCGTGTGGCCTTCCACTTCAAGATGCAGCCCCGGGTGGGCAATCACGATGCCGCTGACCTTGGCCAGCCGCTCGCGCGCTCCGGGCAACAATTCAAAGCTGCCGGTCTTGAACAGAACGTCAGACATGTTGGCAATCAGTCCGCGCGCCGTATCGCGCGTGGCCAGAATCGTGTTCAACTGCTGCAGCAGTTGTGCGCGCAGGTCGGCTTTCTCTTTCTCCGCCTGCTGGCGCAAACGATCGGACTCTTCAGCGGCTTTACGGGCCTTGTCGGCTTCCACAGCCAGGACCTGCTTTTGTTGTTCGGCGGCGGCACGGGCAGTGTCTGCTTCTTTACGCGCGCTCTCAGCTTCTTGCCGCGCCTTTTCGGCCTCTGCCTTCATGCGCTCGGCGTCGGCCTGGGCTGCCTGCGCCTGTGCCTTGGCCTGTTCGGCCTGGATACGGGCGTCTTCAGCGGCCTGGCGGCGCTGCCCTTCAGCAATGGCATCCTGGCGGGCCTTGGCTTCGCGATCTTCAGCTGCCTTCTTGTCCGCCGCGGCTTTGGCTTGCGCTTCTTCTTCCGCCTTTTGCTTCACCGCCATCACGCGGGCTTCTTCCGCCGTGCTCACGGTTTCGCGCGCCAGCGTTTCCACGGTGCTCTTATCGCGCTTCTGGACGTAGGCTTCTTCCGCTTTCCTGAGTTGCTGGGTGGCGCTGCTCAGGATGGACGGCGCGTATTTGTCCGCCGCGGCAAGATTAGCGATTCTTACCGCGTTGCGGGCCTCAAAAAGCACGCGCGGCGTCTTGCGGTCAATGCCGAAGATAGCGTCCTGGATCTTGGTGTTGGTGGCGGAGTAGGTGCCACGTCCCAGCAGTTCGTACCTGGCTTCAATGTTTTCCTGGCGGCCAACCGTGGCTGCGCCAACAATGTTTTCCATCACCACCATATTGCCCGGCTGGTTGACGGCGAAGTACGGTTCCGCGGTCACGATCATGCCGAAAGTCTGCATGTCCGTGATGGCCTTGACGCGGCTGCTGTTGTGGTCAATCACCAGTTCTCCCAGGTTGACCGCACGCCCTTCCGGAGAGATGGCCCACAGCACCAGCGAGAGGTATTCCAGCCCGTACTTGGTGGGATCATCCAGGCCGTCAAATTTTGCGTCGATTTCCACGCTGCTCTTCTTGCCTGTGACCTTGGCTTCACCAGAGGCATTTTGCATGAGTTCCGTGCCATGGAAATCGATCTTCACGGCATCGCCGCGCAGCCGGTAGTTGACTGCCTTGGTGGTGCGGTGCACCGGCGCCGATTGCGGCGCGGCGGACTGGGCCAGTCCAACCGTGTTCAACGCGGCCAAACTAAGGAACAGGAAAAACGTCAGACATTTTTTCATGGCATGCCTCACTTCTAGTTTCTTTTCCATGGACCAGTTCGGTATAACTTTATGTGACGCGGGGTATTATGAAAAGAGCACCTGGTACAACGGGGTCCATTGCACTTTGGTGACTCCC
>JBGPZS010000317.1:0-5034 GCA_041493865.1 Terriglobia bacterium | reverse complement strand
TTGACGGGCCTCAGTATCATGTAGAAGCCAGGCCCAGTTCAAGTCGCCTCTTGGCCAGATCTCCCGATCACTCCAGGCTGCCAGAAAGACGCCTGCCATAATGAACAGAAGCGGCCACAGTTTCCGAACAAAAGCCAGTTCCTTATATTTATGACCGCAGATCACCATGATTCCTATAACAATGAGTATCACCCCAGCGATGTGGTGGTTCATTTCTGAGGCCGCCTTGTCAGGATCGGTCAGGACCGATGCGTCGACGGCCGGGCGGTGTTCAACCGCGGTCAGCGATCGCAGCTGAGAAGGCGCTACCCAAAGTAAGCTTGCCAGCGCGAACAACACAAATAATCGGCGGTAGGTTACGATACGAGCGAATCCAATGTTCACGCGGGCCATTCTCAGTAATGCCTCGTGCATTTCAAAGCACTCCTCGGGGCGAGCTCCAATCAATGACGAAGGACTCTCTCTTGCGCCGCTGTGTTTTGCGTTGCTGTGAAAGTGAAAAGATGCAGTGATCGAAATGGACCCCTCGGTTTGCAGCCACGCATAGTGTCATGGCTGCGTCATCATTGGCTCGGATATTTGTTGGACGCAAAATAGTCATCGAAGATACCCTGGAGCGCCAGCACATAGTCAGCAATACCAGCCTTGCCGACCAGCCAAATCTCGTAGTAGCTTCGCAGACCCGTATTGTCAGTTTTGTTATGCCGTATGACTCCTGTTCGCCCAACACCCAGTACAGCTGCGACGGATTCCGAAACGTGCAACAAGAGAACGGGCGGCATTGGCCTTCCCATCGCTTTCATCCGCGCAGCGATCTGTCTGGTATAAGTGGAACATTCATCCAATGAAATATGGCCTGGAGCATCCAAGGATCTCACAACTGCAAAGTTCTTCATCGTTCCTTCTCCCGGCGCTTTCAGGAGGTACTACAACTCCGTTGCCTGACAGGCATACATGGTCCGGAACATCGCACCTCCTTTTGTGGCGCAGCATTAAAAACGAAAGTTAAATCCCACGCTGTAGATGAGGTTGTTCTGATTGCGATTGCGATTGGCGTTCCCCAGACCGGGAATGAAGACTGGCTGGAAGCGCGTCATGTAGTAGTCAAGCTTGATCGGCCGGAATGCAAGATGTGTGCCGAGGGGCAGATCAAGGCCTCCGCCATATGCCTGCGAGAATGCGGTTGCCGAATTGACAAAACGCGTGGTTACAGTGGCCGGCTGGCCGGTGATCGGGCTGATAAAGATCGACGGGACCTGGAAGCTCCGGGAATCATGAGTCGCGCCCCACAAGGCCTCACCAAAAGGCACGATTCTACCCATTCTGAGATTGATGCGCGGACCAAACATGTAGCCGAACGCCGTCTGGTCAACGTGACGATTGTCGATATTGCCATTGTGGACGGCATTAAAGCTACCGACGACACCAATTACTCTGTTCAAATTGAAAGCGATTTCACCCAGGCCGCCATTGGCTGAAAATGCGGGCACGTTGATAGCTGAATTTATCCGCGTGAAGGAATAGCCAAGATATACCTCAGTCCGAGGGAGGTCCTGCGCGAAGGCTCCCACTCCAAATAGAACAAAAATTCCCAGCAACATGAACTTCTTCATAATTTTGGTCTCCATCTCGAGTGCTTTAGGAGGAACTATTTCCGCCCAGCCTTCGAGCTGAGAATTATGTTGGTCTCGCTGCAAGCAAATATGAACTGTCAGAAATGCCAGAATAAGATTGCCAGGTTTACTCGCAAATAGTTGCGCTCACCGGCTACATGGCCCCTCGCCCTCGGCTAATCCACAGGAGCTGCGGCCGATTTTGGGTCTTACCGGCATTCCACTCTGAATCTTCAGTGCCCACACCCGGGAATGGAGATCTGCTAAATTTTCAAGAAAATAATCTCGGAACCGGAAAATCCGCACCGCTCCGCGTGGTTGCAAGCACGGTTGACACGCCGGTTAGTACTGCCAGTAGCGCCTGTGGCGTCGTCGTGATAAACTAGCTGCGCCGCTGGCGGTCGTACTATGCTCAATTTTAATTACCTTTGGCCCGGCGGTTCCCATCGTAACGTTTGCGCCTTTTCTCTTTTCGTCTGCATGATGCTGGCGCTCGTTTCCCGCGCACAGTCACAATCTTCAGATCAGGTCCATTTGGCGCCCCTCAAAGGAGCAGCCGCTGTGCCCGGGGACGGCCAATCTTCTGGCCACAACCGCGTCAGCACCATGCGCGTTGCTACGGACCTGGTCCTTATACCGGTGACCGTCAACGATGCAATGAACCACCCAGTCATGAGCCTGGGCAAGCAAAACTTCGAACTCTATGAAGCGGGAGAGCAGCAGAAAATCCGGTACTTTTCGACCGAGGACTCTCCCATCTCGGTTGGAGTGCTGCTGGATCTCAGTCTCAGCATGAAGAACAAGATCGATATCGCGCGCCAGGCGCTGTCTGAGTTTTTCATCAGCTCGAACCCTGAAGACGACTACTTTGTACTGAGCTTCGCTGACCGCCCAGAGCTGCTGGCTGACACCACGCAGTCGGTCGGAACTTTGCAGAGCCGGCTGGCATTGGCGACGCCCAATGGCAATACGGCGCTGTTGGACGCAATCTACCTGGGAGTGGCGAAATTGCGTTCGGCCAAATATCCGCGGCGGGCGCTTTTGATCATTTCGGATGGAGGCGACAATCACAGCCGTTATGGCCCTAAAGAAATCAGGAGCCTGGTCCAAGAAGCTGACGTGGAAATTTACGCCATTGGGATCTTCGACTCCATTTTCAAGACGTACGAGGAATGGGCGGGGCAACGGCTGCTGACTGACATTACAGAGGTGACGGGCGGCCGTACCATCACCGTGGATGACATCAAGAAATTACCTGAGGCCGCGGCCGCTGTCAGCCGTGAACTTCGTAATCAATATGTGATTGGATATCGCCCGGACAATGCCGTGCACGATGCCAAATGGCACAAGATCAAAGTGCGGCTGGCGCCCCCACTACCCGTCGAACCGCTTCATGTCTACTCTAAGAAGGGCTACATGGCGCCGGGGGGCTGAATTCCCGCTCGTTTTTGCTGATTTGTGTCAGGGGCCCTTCCATAATTCCTTACGCGACCACGTTGTGTTTGTCTTTCAAGCTGCCTTGAGTCCGCCCGCTTGTCGTTAGCCTATTTGTGGAGCTACGAAACGTAACTCTTGCGTCACTGTCAGTTTTGCCACTGGAGCATTTCCTGCCTACGAGCTAAAAGAAAGCTGTGCGAGTCGATTCGTGCGCTCTCAGGAAGATTCATCTGCTGCAGCGAAACGGCGGACGATCAGGAGCATAGCCGGCTTGCCGCCATTTTCAGGTACCAGTCGTGCGGAAAGAATCCAATCAGCCCCGAACCGGCAAGCAAACGATCAGCGTAGACGGTCTCCGCATGTGGGGTGAGATCAACTACCTGGACTCCGTGACAGACTATCGTGAATATCTCACTCCTCCTGGTCCACAGACATGCGCGCCGCAGGAACTGGAGTTCCTTGACGATCAAGTCAGTTTTCCCTGGATTCTGATCATCAAGTTTGTTCTGATTGCCGCGACAGTTTGCATCATCTTGCTCATATTTACTTCCAAGATCTGAGCTCAGCGCACTTAAAAAAGCGGCACGTCAGCCAGGCGCAAAAACAAAGGTCTGTTGCGCGTTATAAGCGAAACAACTTAGGAATGCTTCCTCTCATGCGGAGCCCCACGAATCCCGCCAGATATTCTTCCCAGAATGGGCCGCTGCCGGCTTTATTCCGTGATGCTGGTAGTTTTGCCAGTTTGACGGAGACCTGCTCCTAGCAATACTTCTTTTTGCCGCTGCACAATTTCATAAATAGAAAACAGGCTGTTCCCAATGCATGCACGTACGTTGAACAGTCTGAATAACCGGCGCATTCACCTAGAAAACGGATGCGGAGAAAGCGAATCGAGGAGTAGCGCGGACTTCCAAACCTTCGTACATAGCATCGAGGCTAAAGCAAATGTTTGGACAAACGAATTTCAGGCTGATGATTACTTTTTGTTGAGGGCAGACGATGATCACGAAGATATCAGCCGATGAATCACCCTGGGCGAACTTGCTCGCTTACACCAACCAATTCCAACAGAGGTTTTTAGAAGGGCCTGCCAATGTTGAAATCGGAATCCTATTCCCGATCTTCGTCGAACCGACGCTCGCATGGGGCATCTGCGAGTCCGGAGGGTACGCCTGTGTCTGCAACGTGCAAGAACAATATCCTGGTCGTAGATGACAATTCGAGTGTTCGTGAAACAATGGCACTGGTGCTGGCTTCAAAGGGGTACGAGGTGTCTGCCGCGAAAGATGGTCTTGATGCGCTCTTTCGGTTCAAAACAGGCGCCCCTGATCTCCTGTTATCTGACCTTGAGATGCCGCGCATGTCAGGATTTGAGCTTCTTTCGGTTGTCCGCCGTCGTTTCCCCGCGATGGTCGTTATAGCCATGAGTGGCACATATGAGGGCGATTCTGTACCTGCCGGAGTATTGGCCGATGCTTTTTACGCGAAAGGCCGGAACGAGCCCGAGAAATTATTGCGGATTGTCGACGATTTGTTTCGCACCTCCGCCTCACGCGTAAGTATCCATGCCAGAGAACCGGCGCCCATTTGGGCGCCGCGCATCAGCAAGGACGCAACCGGCACTCCTTATGTATTGCTCACATGCCCGGAATGCCTGCGGTCATTTTCGCTGGCGGCGCCAGAAGCAACCACCACCATCCTGGACACTGAGTGTATCTTTTGTCTCAGCGACATTCGCTACATGATTGGCTCGTCCGTTTCCGTTTTGCCTTCACGAAACCCGCTTGACAATGTCACTTGCATCCGTCAGCAAGGCAGCCGATTTGCCGACTGCGAAGCACCCTTGCATGCGACGGCAAAAGGAAGGTAAGCCGGCCCAACCTTGATATTCGTAAGCGGCGGCCCACAGCGAGAAATCTGGTACATGTAACAGTTCACGCAGGCCTGTATCCGACTAAAGTGGGAAATAAGGCGATGCAGTTGA
>JBGPZS010000371.1:0-4531 GCA_041493865.1 Terriglobia bacterium | reverse complement strand
GCTGACAAAGCACTCGCGATGGTAATAGCAACGGCGAATGACCATTTCAACTGTGGCAGCAATGTCCGGCGCATGGCCAAGCAACCGGCAAAGCTCTTTGGCAAACGATTCATGTTTTTCGAACGAGCAGCAAGTGTCCTCATCCACAAACACCAGGTCGACATACGAAACAAATTTTCGGTCCGCTCCAAAAACCTCTTCTTCCAGAGAGATTTCCCGGCTGAACCATGCGTCACACTTTGCGGTCGCAAGGGGAAAGCCGGGCGCATTGATCCGTAGGAGAAACGCGCTGAGTTCGGGGTGTTTCACGGCTTCAGGGATTTGCAGCACAAGTTCAGGAGAGTTCTTCAGGTCGAAGTAACGCACGGATGGATCTTCAGAGCTCCAGGGAAGTTCCAGGGCAGGATCGTTTCGGCCGAGTTCTACGGAGAAATCGGCATGCATCAGCTCATCCCGTGGTAGCGGAAAAAATGCATAATCTGCCGTTCCGCCCAACGACCGTCATAACCGTTAGGCTGGGCCAGAAACGCGCAGTGTCCTCCATGCGCGGTTTCCAGCAGCGTGATGTGAGGGTTAGCTACAATCCTGCCCCGGGTTTCGGGCAGCAGGCGGATAAAAGGATCGTCGGCGGAATTGACGATCAGAGTTGGCAGCGCGATCTTGTCGATCACGCGGGCCGCAGCGGCGCGTGTGTAGTAGTCCTCGGCGCCTTTGAATCCGCAATAGCGCGCGGTAATCACATCGTCGAATTCACGAATGCTAGCCGGGAAGCGCTCAACCTTCTTATATATTTCGGGGAACAGCTTGCGTTTGCGTTCGAAGCTGCGCATCAGGCTTAACAAGAACTTCCATTCATAGATCTTATTGCCGCCAATATGCATGGCATCGGCTGACGCGGCCAAATCCGCCGCAGGCGAGACTGCTGCAACCGTTTTCAGTTCAGCCGGCGCGTCCGCTCCCAATTCGCCGGCAAGTTTCAAAACCAGGTTGCCGCCCATCGAGTACCCGATCAACCCCACGCGCCGAACGCGCTTCTCTTCTATCACCGCACGGAGAACCGCAGCCACATCACCTGAAAGGCCGGAGTGATAGAGTGTTGGCGTAAGCTGGCCCGTGCCTCCGCAGGTGCGCATGTTCATCCGGACCACGTTCATCCCGGCATCCCACGCCTTGCCGGCGTTCCCCACTACGTATTGTGAGCAGCTTGATCCCTCAAGACCGTGGACGATAATCACCGTCGGTCTGCGCTCGGCGTCGGGCTGCCAGTGGCAGTGGCATAAGACCTGTGTCTCCGCCTCCATACGATACAAACATGCCGCCGGCTCGGGCAGGTTGCTCTTGCGAGGAAGGAAGTTGCCCACCAGAGTCATGGCGTGGCGATTGCGCAGATATGCGCGCGGGGCAAAGGGATCGAAAATCGGGACACTGGGGATTTTAGCCATGCTTTAACAGAACACTCTTTTGGACCCTATAATAAGGTGCGCTTACAATTTTAACTGAGCCACCCTGATATGCCGATATTCGAATACGTCTGCCAGCAGTGCCACCACCATTTTGAAGCCATTGTTCTGGGGAGCAAAAAAGCTACGTGCCCAAAGTGTGAGAGCAAACGGCTGAGCCAGCAGCTTTCAAGCTTTGCCGTCGGCGGAGAAAAATCGCAGGAAGCCGGCAGTCCGAGCGGCGCCTGCGGCACGTGCGGCGACCCTCGCGGTCCCGGCTCCTGTTCCATGAATTAGCTCGTCCAACTAGTTCTTCGGCGAAATTGGTTCTTGAGCAATCCATCTACTGCCAGGATCGTGCGCCCTCGCCCCCGTTCGTTGGCGTCCTTGCCGTGCTCGCCTGACCGCATATGCGGCATTCTCGCGGGCGTTGGCGCGAATCATGTAGAATGAAGTTCTAGCCATACGGTGGGTATAGTTCAGTGGCAGAACGCCAGACTGTGGCTCTGGATGTCGTGGGTTCGACCCCCACTACCCACCCCAATTTTTCAATCACTTAGATTACATGGATCCCCCGCGATCCATCCTTAGTCGGGTCTGACATGCCGCGACGCCAAAGCAGGTCTAACCGCCGCGAATTAAAAACTGTACCCAGACCTCACTCCGTTTTGGGGCTCGTTGCGCATCCAACCGGCCCACATCCGCCTGGGTTCCTGCTACGTTTGTACCACCCCCCACCGTACCCATCCCCTTCTGAATAGAAGAACGAGGACGCCCTGGCCCGCGCTCTGCTTTCCCTATGAAACCCGGCCTATGGACAAGCTGTGCCGGTCGCGTCAACAATTGCGGCTTCAGAGCCCGTCCTGAAGCCGCACTTTTGTTTTCGATTGTTAGCATAGCAAGGCAAATCTTAGAACCGCGGCCTCCTCTATTTGCGCAAATAGGTCGCGAGCGAGATCTCCCGCGAGTCCATGCAAATACACCGCTGCTGCGACCAGCACGTCATTCAGGGGCGCTGACCCATTGCCTGCATCTTCTGAGCATAGCGGTCCAGTTGCGAAAGCTGCGCCGCGCGTCTTACGTCGGGATCGCATTTACTTGTGCGCCGCGGCGAGTTTGCCTAAGTAAAAATATTCTGTGAAAAGACAGGTTTTCCCTTGAACCCAGCCGAGATGAGTGTTAGAAAACTAGCCAACTTTTCAGAGTTCCTGTTTTTTTGTACTTGAAGTGTCGTCCAGACGCTTCATGGAGAAGAGTGTCCCGCTAGCTTGACTTGGTTGTTGTGGAAAGGAATCACTCCATGCGAGCCCATTCTCTGTCCTCAAGACGAGGCCTTCCTGTCTCTTTTCGGCGCGATAGTCTCCTATCCCGGTTGACCAGTGTGCTTCTAGCCTGGGCCATGATCATGAGTTCGATGCCGGCCTATAGCACGGACCAGCCTCGCGCGGAATGGGTGCATTCGTGGGATTTTGACGCCATCTCCAAACCGGTGACGGCCCCAGCACCGCACAGAGCGGCTCCGGCGGTGGCGAGTCGTCCCCTGACCGGAGTGAGAGCCCTATTACCGCGGCTTGCGGGCAATTCCACGATTTCGTCCCTGCATGTCCCGAACTTTCCCGGCAAGCAGGGGATTGATCCTTTCGTGGGCCTGTTCGGCGGTGGTCTGTTTGCGATGCCGTTGCAGGCGCAGGATTCTGCGCTTCAGGTTGCGGTGGGCTTTGCCGACAACAGCTCTGCTTCCGCCAACTTCCCCGAGCCATGGAATGAGAGCAATCCGCTGATCAACTTCGTCGGCGGCGGGACCGTATATCGCGCAGGAGCAATTCGCCTCGACAATCCCGGCAGCTGGGCTGTCAGCGTGGACAGCGTGAAGGTGGACCTGGGCCGGCCCGGGCCGGTGTTCCAGTTATGGCAGAACGTTGTGGTTCCTGCCGGTGGGTCGGCGATCTTGACCCAGACGCAGAATGGCAACTTCAATACCAGCGCATCGCCGATCGCAGGCTGCGGCCTGCCTCTGGCAGCGGATGAAGCCCGCATTCCCAAAATCACCATCACGGTTGCCGGAACCAGCACAGACTATGCCGATAGCACTCACGTTCTTGATACCGGCGGCTTTGATTCCAGCTGCCGCGGCAACCAGTCACTGGAATGGCGGCCGGTGGGGATGGCGGGGATGGAGAGCGCGGCCGGCTCCATACAATTAATCAGCGACGGCGCACCGCATGCCGTGGGTACACAAGATACGGTTACGGTCGAGGTGAACGACGCAGGGAACCAGCCGCTGGCTAATGCTCCGGTCAAGCTGAACGTGCTGAACGGTCCCAACGCTGGCAAAAGCTTCACGGGCGTAACGGACAGCACCGGCGTTGCTGTCATCCAGTATTCCAGCACAGCACAAGGCAACGATCTGATTCAAGCGGTCGTGAACAATGTGAGCGGTGGAGCGCTGCCGTCGCAACAGGCCACGACTACGTGGAGTTCCGCTGCAGCGTGCGCGGCCCCTGCCAATCCCAGCGCAGCGGCCGCACGCCTGATTTATGTAGGCCAGAACTCGGTCTCATTCGGCGCCACCATGCGGCTGGCGGCCCTGTTGACGGATGGCACGGGAAATCCTCTCAGCGGGCGGAGCGTCTCTTTCACCTTCGCGGGACACACATCGCCGGCCACCACCGACGGCAACGGCACTGCCATGGTACTAGCGTCGACTTTACCCGTAGGCCCATCGACGGTGGCCATCAGCTTTGCCGGTGACGCCAGCTATCAGGCGACGCAGCTGAGCGCCTCAGTTACAGTCCTGCCCGCTGCCACGCTCTTGCGCTACACCGGATCGAACCTTGTTACTGCCCTGGGGCAGCAGCAGGTATCCGCGGTGCTGACGAACTCGCTGGGAACAGCGCCGGTGGTAGAACGCACGCTAACTTTCACCCTGAACGGGATCAGTGCGTCTGGAGTAACCGACATCAACGGCAGCGCCACAGCAACGCTGAACTTTGCCACCGCGCTGAATACCGGGGACGGACAGCTGCAAATCAACTTTGCCGGCGATGCCAACTATCGCCCCAGCAGCCGGACAGCTCCCGTGCAGATCTATC
>JBGPZS010000220.1:0-6645 GCA_041493865.1 Terriglobia bacterium | reverse complement strand
TGCCACTGGAAGCTGGCATAGAGCATTACGCAAGCCGCCATGACCAGAATTCCGGCCAGGACCTCGGCGCGTCGTCCCATGGCCGAAGCTTTGCTTTTCAACCATGGCAGCGATTCTGCGACAATCATTCCGGTGATGAAGCCGATGCCATTGGTCATAACACCGGAGACCCGGATACTGCATAACGCCACAAGCCAAAAACCAATCAGGCAAGCCAGGCGCTGCTTTGGGGCGAGGTTGAGCCGGCGAAAGCTCCAGACTACAAGCGGCGCCGCGAGATAAAAGACGCAGGTAAAAGTGAGTGTCCAGCTCTGAACGATCATCGGCGGGTGCAACAGGCCTTGTAACATCAGCAGATTTGCGGCTATGTACAGGACTCTTGCTTCCGCCGTTTCCGGCAGCTTGCTCGCCGAGGGAACTGCCAGACAGAAGAACAGATAAAACGAAAAAGCGAACAGGAACGTCGGATACAACCGGCCGAGGCGCTTGCCCACAAATGTGAAATAGCGTTCGGGTTTCTTCAGCAGGCTTCCGTAAAACAGGAAACCAGAGAGGGCAAAGAAAACCCCGACGGCGGCACGGGTAATGCACCACACTGCCGAAGAAACGAAGAACAATGTTCCCTGGTTGTGCGTCAGGGAGCGAAACTGGATGTGGAAATGGGAGAGAAACACCAGAATGGCAAAGAGTCCGCGGATTCCGTCAATGGGCTGGTATCTGACGCTCCGTTGGGTCACTCTGCCCCACATAGTTGCCGGCGAAATGGAAAAGGTAGAAGTCATTTTGCGTATGGCGCGCTGATGTTGTCCGATCAACGCGCCTCACCATGTCAATGCGCCGACTCCTGTACTTTAGCTGCCTTTTCCGATCGGTTCTCTGGCGTCTCAGCTACGCGCTTGTGGGCCAGGCGTAGCGCGCCATTGGCCATATCGTAGTAGCTGATGTACATCTCGTCCCGGGCGTCGATGGCCAGTGACGGGTAGAGACCGACATTGTCTCCGCTGTCTACTGTCTCCGATCGCCAGCCTTTTGGAGTTATGGTGGCGTGGCGCAGAACACCCAGGCCGCTGTCCCAATAGGCGAGATGGGGCGTCTGCTTGCTGTCAAATTTCAGGGAGACCCGATCAATGTTGTCGGCTTTCCCGGTAACTGAGTCCACAATCTCGGATTTCCAGCCTTTACCGGTCCAGCTCACATACTTGATCCGGCGGTGCGTCACATCGACATATGCGATGTGGGGGATGCCGGCCTGGTCAATCTCAATGCTGCTGCCGATGCCGACCCAGCCTTCGGAAAGCTTCTGCGTGTCCGGCGCGCTGAAGTTCCATTCTGAGCCGTCCCACTTGGTATAGCGCAGGTCGCCGGCGTCAACATCTGAATAAGAGATGTAAGGCAGTCCCTTGCTGTCCAGGGCCAGGGAGTTGAACTTGCCGGTTGCAGAGCGCGCATCCACCGTTTCCGTGTACCATTTCTCGCCGTTAAAGCTCGCATATTTCAGGTGCAAAGCGAAACTGCCATCGCGATGCAGGCGATGATAGTAGCTGATCCGCGGAAAACCGTCGGGCGCGATTCGGATGCAGTTGAAGAAGTCGATTCGCTCATAGTCAAGCGTCACCTTGTTCCACGTATGGCCGTCCCAGGTTGCGTAGCGGAGGCCCGCCTCATTGGGAGCGGCATAAGCGAAGTGCGGATGGCCGGCTGCATCGACTGCCAGGGATTCATAGCCGCCGCTCGCATCCACTTCCATGGTGTACCATTTTTCTGCGGGAGTGGCCCGAAAGCCATAGCGCAAGGCTTGCCGCGTTTCGTCGTAGTACCCCACGTGCAGGCTACCGTCCTTGTCGACGGCGAGAGACGTGAACTTGCCGACATTCTTCCCCGCCGCGCCGTCGATGACTTCAATTTGCCACTGCGATTGCGCGCGCAGCGCGAGAGGCATGCAGCCCAGGACCAGCCAGCTAATCAACAGCGCCAGCCTCCTGCCTAACGTCGAATCGTGAGTAAGTTTTTCCATAGTCTTATCCCTTACTGCGGATCTTCCTCAATGCCATTTGGCCCATCGTCGGGACCATGGAGCTGAACAAGTAGCGGACAAACGGCATTGGGTCTGCCCACCGAAAAATGCCAAAAATCTTAGGTCCGGACAATTGCCGAAACACAGTTCTTAAAGTCAGCCGGCGGCTGTAGATTCCTGCAGCCGAATGCAGGAGCAGTGTGTCCTCGGCCACCCATTTGCCTCCCGGTTTTTGTGACGTGCTTGCATCCAGCGTGTGCCCGGTGAGATCGGAATAAGCCACACGCGTCAGGTTCACGCCGCTCATATGTGAGAGCTGGTGCCAGTCCCAGTGCCGGGTATTGATCTCGATCAACTTGTATTCTCCGGTCTTCTCGTCACGCTTGTACTCGATTTCCGCCATGCCACGGTACCCGAGGCTCTTGCACAGGCGTATCGACGGCTGGACAATCTCCTGCAGGGCCACGGCCTGTACAACGCACCCAGTGCCGAAATCATCCGGCTCCTGCACCAGTTTTCGGGCGCAGAAATAACCCAGGGGCTCAGAGCCCTGACCGAAGTAGGCCCCCATAATGGCGATATCTTTCGTAGACCCTGGAATCCATTCCTGCACCAGCACTTCAGGGTTGACCGAGGCAACGCGGTCATATTCTTCTCTCAGTTGTTCCCAGTTGTCAGCCAGGAAGGCCTTGCGGCATCCAACTGCCTGCCACCTTCCTTCGCCGCGCCACATGTAGGAGCTTACGGGTTTTACCACGCAGGGGAAACTAAGCTCGGAAGGCACCTTTTTGAGGTCTTCGGCATTGTGCGCCACAAGGCTTTTCGGGACCGGCACGCCCGCCGCCTCGGCGCAGCGTACGAGAGCGCCTTTGTCCAAAGATTGCATCAATGCGTCGCGGGGCGGGATCGATAGCCGATAATCCTTCAGCGCATCGCGATAACGGTCCAGAAACACTACATCGGCATCGCGCGTTGGAAAAATGACCGCGCCTTTTAACTCGGAGGCAGCTTTCGCAAGAAACTCCGCCAGCCGTTCCGGTTTGCTCTGCGAATCAGGGGCCGGGCGCACCTCGCAAAAGCGCGTGAAGTTGCCATATGCCTTGGGATCGGCGGAGAGGCCAACCACCCGCACTCCTGTCCCGGCAAGATCGCGGGCAATGGCCAGCCCCGAGTAAAACATGTTCATGATGATGACGGGTGGGGTCGTGCTGTTCTGTTCGCGCACTGCTTCGGGCTTGCTCGTGGCCGCGACCGCCTGAGTGTCTGTTGCCGGGGAAGCGTTGTTACCACGCAGCAGCTTCTTCGCCCAGCTCCGCAAACCCCTGGGTACAAGGGAATAGGCGCTAAGACGATAGCCCTCCATTGATCCGGGCTGACAAGCCAGTGCTCGTAGAGCGTGGGGGAGAGCTGCGGCGTTCCTGCCGTTGACCAGCGACGCGGATGCCCACTGGCTTTCGATCTCGAACCGTGCGCGCCTTCGCGCCCTCGAACCAACTTTTCTCAGCGTGACTGCCCGTTGCATGATGGTTCTCATCTCGAGCAGACGATCATCGGCTTTCATGTCATGCGTGAGGCACCCTGTCGGCGACTGCCGGTACAGGACAAGAGGGGCCGGGACAAAATCGACTGGGCGTTCCGCGGCGATCTTCAACCACAGGTCCCAGTCTTGCGCGAACTTGAATTCCCGCTGCATGAACCCGGCTTTTTCGACTGCGTCGCGCCGGGCAATAACACACGAGGTAAAGATGAAGTTCTTGACCAGCAAACGCTCGAAGACGTCCCCGCGATTCTCGGTCTGGGCATTTCGCGGATACAAGACCCGGAGCTGCTCGTCGACAGCGTAGTCACTGCAATAGACCAGCCCTAGTTCAGGGTTTCGCTGCACCAGTTCCATTTGCTGTTCAATTTTTCCCGGCAGCCAGACGTCATCGTCATCGAGAAATGCGATCCAACTGCCCTGGGCCATGCGCATGGCAAGATTTCGCGCCGCTGATGCTCCGCCGTTTGCCTGGAAGAAAGGCCGGATGCGATTCCCATAGGCGAGCAACTGCTCTCGCGTATCGTCTTTCGAGCCATCGTCTACGACGATGATCTCGCGTACGGGCGCTGACTGGGCAAGAACGCTGTCAATCGCTTCTTTCACTTGCCGTGAGCGGTTGTAGGTGGCAATGACCACGGAAACGTCAACCATGGATTAATTAACTCCTTTGACCAGGCTACCCACCCGGCTGACAATTGGTGAAACGCGCCCACGCACCCACTCCACGGCATCGCCAAGCATTGACGCCGCAAGGCCGGAAGGCAGCAAACGCAGCCGGACAAGCACGAAAACGAACACGACCATCAGCAGGGCTTTTACTACAACGCGGGCAGCCAGCGACTCCAGGGGCAGGAAGTAACCGGCCGAAAGCAGCAAGCCGCTCCATCCCAAGACTTTGAAAAGCACTCCCAGATTGCAATGGAACGGATACGCACGCACGCTGCACCAATAGCTGGACGCGGCGAGGAAGGCAAAGCTCAGGAATGTTGCCCAGACAGCCCCCCACGCTCCCCACCAGCGAATGAAGCCGAAGTTCAGCCCGACACAAAACAGGGTAGACGCAATGCCCACAAGCGAGAGCGTGAGGTTCTTTTTGCGAATTAACAACCCGGCTTCGAAAAAGAGGCCCATTCCCTGCAGCACATAAGCAAAAGCGAGAAGGGGCACAAACCGGTAGGCGCCCACGAACGTCGGGCCGACCATGATCTCGAAAATCTCGCGGATGGAAAGGCTCAAGAAGAAGGCCACGGCCATGAGCGCGACGGAATAGAGAATGAAGATACGGGAGAATAGCGCCCCCGCATCGTCACGCTTGCTGATTTCGTAGGACTGGGGCTCCCACATCAACTGGAACGGCTGGATCACGAGAAGGCTCAGGACGTATGCAAACTTGTACCCCACGGCGTACACCCCCACAGCGTCAATCCCGTGAAAGCGCTGCAGGAAGAAGCGGTCAGAATAGTTCAGCACAAACGCCGCCAGCCAGACCGTGAAAAGCGGTCCGCCGAACTTGAGCAGTCCGACGAGCTTGGCCGGTGAGAAGTGAAGCCCGACTTCGCGGAGCGTTAAAAATATGAGGACTGTCCAGATGACTGCGGCGGCAATCATATTGGCCCAGAATGACCCGGCCACCCCCATCTTGCGCGCAGCAACAAAATAGACATTGAGCGCGACGGAGGCTACCAGAAAAACCTGGGTAAGAAGCGTGTAAAGGCCGGAGCGTTGCTTGCCCCGGAGGTATACCCAGCCGATATCGGCGGTGAATGTAAAGAAGAACCCGCCCGCCACCAGTTGCACCAGCACCGTGTACTTGGGGCTTCCCAGAAGTATTTGTGAAGCCCAGGCAGGAAAGAAAATCGCGGCTACTGAGACCAGGCCGCCAACCAGCAAAGTGAAGAGCAAGCCGGTGCTGATAACTTGCTTTTTTTCCCGTGGATCATCTACGTCATAGTAGAAGCGCATTACCGCGGTGGAGAGGCCGGGCGCAAGCAACACCGCCGCCACCATCGACGTGAGGTTCAGGATCTCCATCACTCCATATTCGCCCGCCGAAAAATAGTGGGTATAGAAGGGAATCAGCAGGAAGCTGATGACCTTCCCCAGTATCCGGCCGAAGCCGTAGACCGCGGCGTTGCGAATCAGTTTTGTAAGTTGCTCGTTCAAAGCCCTTGTCCTTCGGTTTGCTGCCGTTGCGATATGGTCGGTGTTTTCGATTCCGTCGGCGCCGGTGCAGGACTTACTCCCGCAAAACGGTACCAGTCCATTTGCAGAATGAAGCTGGCTGGATCATGTCCCCACGGAGTAAATCTCTTGAGCGCGAACGGGTCCTGGCCCGGCGCGTTGAACCCGTACTCGGTAGTTACAGCCGTGCGAAAGCCGGCGTGTTCAACCCAGAGCTTTGCATCGGCGCTATAGTGTGCTTCTCTTCCGAACGGATAGGCGAAATGCCGAGCCTCCGAGCGCAGTTTCTGTTCAATGGTCTTTTTTGAAGCGCTGATCTCCCCCTGCATCTGCGCGACCGTGGTCCGGGACAAGACCGGATGGGTCACCGTGTGCGCGCCAAAACTGATCTTGTGGGGCGCCATCTGCTTGATTTCGTCCCAGCTGAGCATGTAGTTGGGCAACGTCAAGGATGAGGGTACGCCGAGAGCGCGGAACAGTTCTGGCACGGCCCGTCGCCGTTCCTCGTCCTCCAATTCACGCAACCAGTCGAGCACACGATCAAGGAGGGCAAGGCGTTCGGCCTGCGTGGCGATGGGTCCTGACGGAGCCCCTGTCCCCGCCATTTCCAACTGGGTGCGCACCGTGAGTTTGAACGCGAGACAGACCTCGTCATACCACGGGATCCGGCTTGTGCCGACATAGCCCGTGGCCAGGTAGATGGTCGCCGGAATGCCGAGCTCCTTCAGAATGGGGAATGCCGAGGTGAAGTTGTCGCGATAGCCATCGTCAAACGTTATGGCCACGGAAAACTTTGACTGGCTCGTGCTGATCCTGTCCTCGGCGATGTCATCCAGCGTTACCACGTTAAAGTGGCGGGCCACATGCTCCATCTGTTGCCGAAATTGCTCAACCGGCAACGATGGTAAGA
>JBGPZS010000288.1:0-5472 GCA_041493865.1 Terriglobia bacterium | reverse complement strand
TCCCACTCCCTGATTCATCGTGCTCCAGGCGGGCTTTGACGCCCGCCGCGGGCAGCTTTGCTTCGAATACAGTTCGACAATCAACTGTTCATTCACCGGCGCATTGATGTCTTCTCGCTTGGGCAAAGCCAGTACGCGGCCCTTCAGGTTGTCGCGGTCCACTTCCAGCCAGCCCACCACGGGCTGATGGCTGGAGTAGTCGCGCGCCCCTTCGATCACGGTGAATTTCTTCGCTTTGTCGCGTACCTGGATCTCGTCTCCGGCGCTCACCTGGAACGACGGAATATTGACGCGGCGGCCGTTAACATCAATGTGGCCGTGGCGGACAACCTGCCGCGCCTGGCGCCGCGATGTGGCAAAACCCAGCCGGTACACCACGTTGTCCAGACGGCGCTCCAGTTGCTGCAACAGCAACTCGCCGGTAACACCCGGCTTGCGCGCGGCTTTTTCAAAGTAGTTCCGGAACTGGTTTTCCAGGGTGAAATACATGCGCTTGGTCTTCTGCTTTTCCCGGAGCTGCAGGCCGTAACCAACAACCTTGGCCTTGCGGTCCTTGCCATGCTGGCCGGGAGCGAAGTTGCGCTTTTCCACGGGGCATTTGTCAGTAAAGCACTTGGCCCCTTTCAAGAACAATTTCATGCCTTCGCGACGGCAAAGGCGGCAGACTGCACCTTTATATCTTGCCAATTTGATTCTCCTTTACTTCAGGTGACGATCGGTTTACAGGCGGTGTAGCCCTTCATCCCGGTCCAATTTTCATCTCGCGTTTCTCATCGAAACGCATTTTTCAATCCGCATGCGAAACCATCAACGTATAGCCGTCTAGATCGTCGATGCGGAACTCGCCTCGCGGCGAGTAAAACGGATACTGAATCGGGCCCACCTTTACGCCGTTGGCTTCGAGTTCGGCCCTGTACGCGACCACATCCGACGCATACATATAAAACAAAACATCCTGCGCTCCCGGATTCATCGGCCGCGCCGAACGCGCAACCATCAAATCAGCGCCTCCGTGCCGCAACCACGCCCATTGTGTCTGGCCCTCGTGCTCGACTGTCTTTTTCACTTCAAAGCCGAGCAGTTGATAAAACTTCATTGCTTTCCGAACATCCGCCACGTGCGCCAGCGGCACAAGACGCGCCAACTTCACGCGCTCGGCGATCTCCGGATCCACGTTACACCCTCCGACGCTTGGGCGGCCTGCATCCGTTGTGCGGAATGGGCGTGACGTCTTTAATGGTCTTCACGTCAAGCCCGGCGGCTGCCAGTGCGCGGATCGCGGATTCACGGCCGGAGCCCGGTCCATTGACCCGTACCTCGATGGTGCGCATGCCGTGGTCGCGGGCCTGGCTGGCGGCATTGCTTGCCGCCTGCTGGGCGGCAAACGGCGTGCCTTTGCGCGAGCCGCGGAAGCCCAGCGAGCCGGAGCTCTTCCACGCCAGCGTGCGGCCTTCGCTGTCAGTAATGGTGACGATGGTGTTGTTGAAAGAAGCCTGAATGAACGCTACGCCGTGCGGCACGTTCTTCCGCTCCTTCTTTTTGAAAACTTTTTTCTTGCCTTTTGTTCCGGTAGCTCCAGTGCCGGGTGCTGCTGTTGCTTTCGCCATAGTGTGTCTCTGCTTTTCCTTGCGCGGCAAAACTGCGCCGCTCACGATTCTTCAGCCAAAAGCCTAATAGCTAGGTCTTTGACGCTGCTTTCTTCTTGTTTGCGACCGTGCCTTTGCGCGGGCCTTTACGGGTGCGCGCGTTGGTATGGGTGCGCTGTCCGCGGACCGGCAGATTGCGGCGATGACGGTACCCGCGGTAAGACCCGATTTCGATCAGCCGCTTGATATGCATGGAGATGTCTTTGCGCAGATCACCTTCCACGTCGCCTTCGGCTTCAATGGCCTGGCGGATGCGGTTGACCTCGTCCTCATTCAGGTCCTGAACCTTCTTCATGGGCTCGACTTTCGCCGTTGCCAGAAGCCTTGCGGAACGAGAATTGCCGATGCCGTAGATATACGTGAGCGCGATGTTCACATGCTTGTTGCGCGGAAGATCGACGCCTGAAATGCGTGCCATAGACTACCCCTGCCTTTGTTTGTGCTTCGAGTTTTCGCAGATCACACGCACCACGCCCTTGCGGTGCACGATCTTGCATTTGTCACAAATCTTCTTTACCGATGCCCGAACCTTCATGATGTTTACCTTCTAATCAGTCGCGTCGCCTGAGCGCCTCATTTATATCTGTACACAATTCGTCCGCGCGTTAAGTCGTAGGGCGAGAGTTCCACCGCGACCTTGTCACCGGGAAGAATACGAATGAAGTTCTTGCGCATTCTGCCGGAAACGTGCGCCAGCACCTGATGCTTGTTTTCCAGTTCCACCCGGAACATGGCATTGGGCAGCGGCTCAATCACCGTTGCCATCACCTCAATCGCGTCTTCTTTGCTCACCTAGCTCCTTGAGGGCCCCGATCTGGGGGTCCCCTCGCTTTGCTCTATTCCGTCAGCACCAGCGGCCCGTTACGGGTCACAGCCACGGTATGCTCGAAGTGAGCGCTGTAGCTGCCATCTTCGGTGACCGCAGTCCACTTGTCGTCCAGGACGCGCGCGCCCGGCTTGCCCATATTGACCATGGGCTCAATCGCAATCACCATGCCTTCACGCAACCTGGTGCCGTGGCCGCGTGTTCCGAAATTCGGCACTTGCGGATCTTCATGCAGCCGTGTGCCGATTCCATGGCCCACAAACTCGCGCACCACGCTGAAGCCGTTGGCCTCAACGTATTCCTGCACCGCCGCGCCCACGTCTCCCACGGTCTTGCCCAGCCTGACCTCGGCAATCGCTTTCTTCAACGAGGTCTCCGTAACGTCAAGAAGTTTTTGCAGCTCCGGCGCCAGCGATTGGCCCACCGGCACGGTAATCGCGGAGTCGCCGTAGTAACCATCTAGGACCACGCCGCAGTCGATCGAAACGATGTCGCCTTCCTTGAGCATCCGCTTCTCTGAGGGGATGCCGTGGATGATTTCATTGTTGACCGACGTGCACAGCACGCATGGGTAATCGCAATAACCCTTGAACGCGGGCTTGGCCCCGAACTCGCGGATCTTTTCTTCCGCCGCGAGCTCCAGTTCCATGGTGGAAACGCCGGGAGCAACCAGCATCTTCACCGCATCCAGCACCTGGCGGACGATCTGCCCGCTGCGCCGCATTTTGTCCAGCTCGGCTTGTGACTTGCAGTTAATCATTCGTTGCCGCTGCGGCGCCGCCTTCAATGATGCGAAAAATCTCCGCCATCACCTGCTGCACAGGAAGTTCTCCTTTGACCCTGCGCAAACGTCCCTGACTCCGGTAAAAATCCACCAGCGGCAGGGTCTGGCGTTCATAGCTCTTCAAACGCTCAGAGATAACTTCTTCCGTGTCGTCGACGCGCTGAAACAGTTGCGTACCACAGACGTCGCAAACGCCTTCAATGTTGGGCGGCTGGGAATGGATGTTGTAAATCTTGCCGTCGACAGGACAAGTACGGCGGCCTGTAAGCCGTTGCAGTAATTGATTATAACCCACCTCAACGCTCACCACAACCGGCGGTTTCTTGTTTCCTCGCGCCGCCAACTCATGATCCAGCCATTCCGCCTGCGTCACTGTCCGCGGAAATCCATCCAGAACAAACCCTCGTTCAACATCCGGTTGCTGCAGCCGTTCTGCCACCATGCCGTTCACCAGCTCATCGGACACCAGCTCGCCCCGTTCCAGGACCGCTTTCGCTTTCTTTCCCAGTTCGGTGCACCGGACCACGTTTTCGCGCAGAATGTCCCCGGTGGAAATGTGGGGAATTCCATAGTTCCGGGCAATCAACTTGGCCTGCGTGCCTTTGCCCGCTCCGGGAGCTCCCAGCAAGACAACGGGGCCCACGGCAATGTCCTTCGCGCTCATAGCGTCAGGTGCGGTGCTGGCCGGCATCGACTTAACCCCAGAGCCTCCTCCCGCGAACGCGTCCGCTGCGCGAGGTAAAGCCTTCATAGTGGCGCATTACCAGTTGCGACTCGATCTGGTTCACCGTATCCATGGCCACGCCCACCACGATCAGCAGCGAGGTCCCCCCGAAGTAGAAATTCACGTTCAGACCGTGCAGCACCCATACAGGCAGGCCGCTGAAAATCCTAGGCCCGATCCAGGGTATGTGATCGAGATGAATGCCGGCGATCATCCATTCCGGGATCAGCGAGATCAGGATCAGATACAAACCGCCCACCAGAGTAACGCGCGTCAGCACGTCATTGATGTAGTCGCGGGTGCGATGTCCGGGACGTATGCCGGGGATGAACCCGCCGTATTTCCGCATGTTGTCCGCCACGTCCGACGGATTGAACACGATGGAAACATAGAAATAGGCAAAGAAGATGATGCCCACGGCGTAGAGCAGGGTGTAAAGCGGCTCGCCCCACTTGAGCTGCTCCATAACGCCGCCGAAATACCGGTTGAGCGTACCTCCGGGCTTGAACGCGTTGGAGAGCGTGAGCATCTGCGGAATACTGAGCAGTGACGAGGCAAAAATCACCGGCATCACGCCGCCGGAGTTGACGCGCAGAGGCAGGTGCGTGGCCTGGCCGCCCATGATGCGCCGGCCTACGACGCGCTTGGCGTATTGCACCGGAATGCGCCGCTCTGATCTCTCCATGAAGACGATGAATGCAACCACCAGGACCATCAACACCAGCAGGAAGAGCACTGCCGGGAGAGCGAACGCCCCCCATTGTCCACCGCCTGAACCCCGGCCAATCCCGGCCTTGCCGGCCAGGTCCGCCACGGCCTTCGGCAGTCCAACCACGATCCCGGAAAAGATGAGCAAGGACATGCCGTTGCCCACACCACGTTCGGTGATCTGTTCGCCCAGCCACATGATGAAGATGCTGCCCGTGGTCAGGGTGACGATGGTCATCAGGATAAACGCCGGCCCCGGGTTCACGACAAACTTCTGCGACTGCAGCGTGAACGCGATGCCCATGCTTTGCAGGATGGAGAGCACCAGGGTCAGATAACGCGTCCACTGCGTGATCTTCCTGCGCCCCAGGTCGCCCTCTTTTTGCAGGCGCGCCAGCGGCTCCCACACCACCGTGAGCAACTGCAGAATGATGGATGCGGTGATGTAGGGCATGATGCCCAGGGCAAAGATGGTCAGCCGGCGCAGATTGCCGCCGCTGAACAGGTCATAAAAGCCCAGCAGGCCGCCGCTCTGCTGCTCAAAGGCCTTCTGCAGCGCGTCCGTATTGATGCCGGGCGTGGGAATGTGTGATCCCAGGCGGTAGACAGCCAGCATGGATAGCGTAAACAGCACACGCTTGCGGAGGTCCGGTACTCGAAATATATTCGCCAGTTTCTCGAACATTTAGCTCACTTCTTTTTTGGTTTCGGTTGTTCCTGGTTCGCCTTGACTTTCAGCTTTTCCTGCTTCGCGGGTTCCACCACGACGCCGCCGATCACTTCC
>JBGPZS010000055.1:0-12907 GCA_041493865.1 Terriglobia bacterium | reverse complement strand
TTCCTTCCTTGCAGCATCATTCGTGCCGCAGCGTAATCATGGGATTTACTCTGGCTGCTCTTTGTGCCGGGACATAGCTGGCCAACAGGGCCACGCCGGCCAGCAGAGAAGTGAAAACGGCGAAGGTCGTGAAATCAAGGGCGATCATTCCAAACATCACCTTCACCATCGCGCGGCTCATGGCAAAAGCCCCTAGCAGACCGATCGCCAGTCCGGCTGCAGTGAGCCTTACGGTCTGCCCCAGTACCATCGCCAGGATGTCACGCGCCTTTGCGCCAACCGCCATGCGTATGCCGATTTCATGCGTGCGTTGCTCCACTGAGTAAGCCACCACTCCGTAGACTCCGATGGCTGAGAGCAGCAACGCCAGCAGTCCGAAGAAGAGCATAGACACTGCTCCCACACGGACACCGGAAACCTGTTCGGTGATGATTCCTTCCATGGTCTTGACGTCGAAGACCGGCTGCTCTTTGTCCACGACCAGCAGTTGGGCCCGTACCTGGGAAGCAATCTTCTGCGGGTCTCCTGCCGTGCGCATCACCAGCCCCATGGAGAGTACGGGATACTGCGAATGGGGCACGTAGACGGTCGGCCGCTGGCCACGATCAAACATGAAACGCTTGACGTCTCCAACCACACCCACAATCGTTGCCGGCTCCGCTGCCGATGAGCCTAACCTGATGCGCTGGCCCAACGGATCCGCGCCAGGAAAGTAGCGGCGCCCGAATTCAGCACTGACAATGGCAACCTTGGGCGATTCCGCGCGGTCGTGATCGTCGAAGTCACGTCCGTTCATGACCGGAATCCGCATAGTGTGAAAGTACTGAGGAGCGGCGACCAGAAAATTTGTGACTTGCGATTCGCCGGCCGCTGGAGCGGGGCGGCCTTCAATCAGGAGCTTTTCCGTTGACCAGCCGCCGGTGGCGGGAATGTGAGACACGGCGGAGACCGAAACGACTTGCGGCAGCGCACCGATGCGCTCCAGAGATTCGCGATAGAAACCAACGATTCGGTGGTCCTGGTGGTAACGAGTCTGATTGAGCGAAACGCCCAGCGTGAGCACGTTATCCGGGCTGTAGCCCTGTCTTTGGGTTTCCACCAAATGCCTGAAACCCTGGACCATCAAGCCGGCGCCAACCAGTAATACCAGCGCCAGCGCCACTTCAAAAATCACCAGCAGGCTGCGCAGCCGATGGCGGGCCCCAAGAATGGAACCTTTTTCTCCATCCTTTAGCGCGTCAGTCAAATCAGGTTTTGATGCGCCGAGCGCGGGCGCCAGGCCGAAAACGATGCCGGTGGCGAGCGCAATTGCGAAAGTAAAAACAAGCGCGCGGCCGTTGATGGCCATGGTCTGCCAGCCGGGGATGAGCCGGGTAATCTCGGGCGGCATGCCGACCTTGAACAGGTGCAGCAGCAGTTTCGCTACCGCGATTCCCGCGGTTCCACCCAGCAACGCCAGCATCACGTTTTCTGTGAGCAACTGGCGGAGCATGCGCATACGCGTAGCGCCTAGTGATGCCCGTACCGCCATCTCTCTCTGCCGCGCGGCGGCCCGTGCCACCTGCATATTCGCAACATTGACGCATGCGATCAGCAGGACGAATAAGACAGCGCCCATCGATATCCAGAGAAACATGGGAGTGAACTCTCCCGCCACCTGGTCGCGCAGCAGGACCACAGAGACCCTGCGGTTCGTGTTCGTCTGCGGGTAGAGCTGTTCCAGCCGGGCGGCAATCGTATTCATCTCCGCCTGCGCCTGGACCGGAGTAACGGCAGGCTTCAGCCGCGCGAGCGTGAGGACCGATTGTTTCTCGCGCTCATGAACAAAGTCACTGGACAGCGGGAGCGGGGTCCACACTTGTGTGGCCCTGGGAAAGCTGAAATCCTGGGGCATCACCCCCACTACCTTGAACGGCGCCCCATTCAGGCTGATCGATGCATCAAGAATGCGTGGATCGCCAGAAAAACGGTTTTGCCAGAGACCGTAGCTGATCACCGCCACTTGATCATGCCCGGGCTGCTCTTCATCCTGCGTAAATGTTCTGCCCAGCGTTGCTCCTGCTCCGATCATGGGAAAAAAATTAGGAGACACACGGGCGCCATCCAGGTGCTCCGGCTCTCCCACACCAGTCAGGTCCGACCCCCAGGAACGGTACGCAGCCACTCCCTCAAAAACAGTGGCCTGCCGGATCCAGTCCAGATAATCCGCAGGCGCCACAGTCTCCGATCCGGAGACGTTGTGCGGCAGAGGTTCTGATAGCGCGACCAGCCGGCTGAGTTCCGGAAAGCTGAGAGGGTGCAGCAACATCGAGTCCAGGGTGCTGAACGTGGTGGTGTTTGCGCCCATGCCCAGCGCCAGGGTCACCACCGTGACCAGCGTGAAGCCAGGACTCTTGCGCAACATGCGCATGCCATAGCGCACGTCTTGCAGTAGAGTATCGACAACGTGGACGCGCCGTGACTCGCGGCATTCTTCCTTCACGCCCTCCATGCCGCCGAACTCAAGCTGCGCCTGCCGCCGGGCCTGGTCAGGATCCATGCCGGCTTCGATGTAGCCCGCGATTTGCTGTTCCAGGTGAAAGCGCAATTCAGAGTCAAGTTGCTTTTCGGTTTTTTCTTTGCGCAATAAACGCCGCAGCCAGTACATGGCCGTCTCCTTACTCTGCCGTGCGTAGGATGAGCGCAACCGCATCAGAGATCTGCTCCCAGTTGCGGACCTCAGCCTCCAGTTGTTTCCGGCCTTTTCTGGTCAAGGTATAGAACTTGGCCTCCCGGCCGGTCTCAGTGTTGCGCCACTCTGCTTGCAGCCAGCCGCGGTCTTCCAGCCGGTGCAGCGCGGGATACAGAGAGCCCTGCTGGATCTGGAAGAGGTCGCGGGAAATCTGCTGTATGCGTTGCGAGATGGCGTATCCGTGGATGGGGCCCAGGGCCACAACTTTCAGGACCAGCATGTCCAGGGTGCCCTTGAGGAACTCGGTTTTGGGGTCGTTGCTGTTCATAGGTAGAATTTCGACATATTACACCTAGTAGTTCGACATATGCAAGGTTAGACGCCACTCAGGGTCAAAGGTTAGCTGCCGGTTTGGATGTCACGCGTCTTGCAATCGCGGTCGCCGTTCTGGGGCAGGTTCGCGACGCAATGGCGGTTCCTGTCCATCGCAAGACAACTGTCTCGACGAAAGACGCCTGCCGTCTATAATGGTCAGCGAAAGATCAGGCCTCCGCATGCGGTCTTCTCTCTGGAGGTTTCCATGAAATCGAAAGCCACCAAGGTCTCTTTTTTGTGGCTGATTGCGGCGATGCTGGGTTGTGGTTCTTCATCACCCCGGCCGCCGGCGCCCCAGGTGGCGCAGCTTGCCCTGGTGGCGAACCTTGATGCGAACAGCCTCTCCGCATTCAACGTGGACGCAAAGTCCAACAACATCGCCAGCGCAGGCGCCATGCCTACGGGCGCGTGCATGCAGCCGCGGTATCTGGAGCTGCATCCGACGAACGGCTTTCTTTATGCCACCTGCCAATCGTCAAACACAGTGGCCATGTTCTCAGTGGACAAGAACGCCGCCAGGCTGACGTTGATGGGCACGCCGGCGGCGGCAGGCGCTGCGCCCACCACGCTGGAGTTTGATCCGGCGGGAAAATTTCTGTACGTGACCAACCTCAACGGCAATTCACTGTCAGCCTATTCGGTAGGCAGTAGCGGAAGCCTGACAGAGGTTGCCGGATCGCCGTTTCCAACCGGCATTACGCCGTACACGGTGAAGGTGAGCGAGTCAGGAAAGTTCGTGTACGTGGCGAACCGTGATAGCAATAACGTGAATGCGTTTCGCATCGATCCCGGCACGGGCGCGCTGACGGAGATTGCGGAATCGCCCTTCTTCACGGGCCTGGGCGCTCGCGCCATCGAGCTTTCAGGGAGGTTCGCTTTTGTGGCCAACCGTTCAGCGGCGAACGTCTCAGTCTTTATCGTGGACGCGACGACCGGCGCGCTGACACAAATTGCCGGCTCGCCGTTTGCCACTGGCTTTGATCCGCGGGCTGTGGCAGCGGACAGCAGCGGGCGCTTTCTATACGTCGCTAACAATGGTGACAATAATGTTTCTGCGTACACCATCGACCAGGCTACGGGAGCGCTGACGCAAATAGCCGGCTCTCCGTTTCCGGCGGGCGAGGCGCCGCTGGCGATTGAGATCGACGACGCAGGCAAGCTGATGTATGTGCCAAACAGCGTGTCGAAGACGGTGACGGTCTACTCCATAGACAGCGTGACAGGCAAATTGCAGACCGTACAAACGCTGCCGACACAAGGCTTTGCCTGCTCGGTGGCGCTGGTGAAGTAGGGGCGCCGCTCCGCGCCGAAAAAAAAAGGCAAAAACAACGCAACTCTCCCGCAGGGCCTGGGTTAAGTGTGACGGACCAAAGAATTCATCTCCCCAAAATCTCTCCACCTGGGAGCTATTCAATGCGACGTCTGATTTTCTTAGCTTCAATTGCGGTGGTCCTTGTCTCCGCCCTCACCGGCTGCGGGGCAGGCTCCAACAACAATGTGAACCAGACCCAGTCAGCCAGCGTTTTTGTCACCGGAGGAGACGCTCCTCTGCCTTCCGTACTGGCTTTCAACGTTACTCTAACCAGCATGAAGCTGGACGGCACTACTGAATTGCTGACCACGCCCACCACGGTAGACTTTGCCCGGCTACTGGGATTGCGTACCTTGCTGGGATTCAACGCCGTGCCCGCGGGGACTTACAAAAGCCTGACCATTTCAATGTCTGGTCCCGGCATTGCATTTCTGGACCTCACCACCACGCCGCCTTCAGCCGCCAACATGACCGGAACGTTCAAGGATGCGGGAGGCAACAACGTTCCCAGCACCACCATCACCGTGGCATTGGCCCAGCCGCTGACTGTAGCACCCAGCGGACTGGCCGGGTTGCATTTTGATTTCAATCTGCGCAACTCCATCGCCGTGGACGGCACCGGGCAGATCACCGGCGTCGTCACACCGGTAATCAAGGTGAAACCAGTGGCGCAGAGCGATCCCGACGCTGAAGTCAATGACCTGCGCGGCGGTTTGGTCTCCGTCAACACGGCGGGAAATTCGTTCATCCTGCAGCGCATCGGCGGACGACAAATCACCATAGATGTGAATGCCAACACCAACTTCAGCGGCAACCTGACCCTGGCCACTCTGCCCAACCCGTCAGTGATTGAAGTGGACGGTCACATCCAGGCGGACGGCAGCGTGCTGGCCGAGTCGGTGGAAGTAGTCGCCACGGAACGCGCGTTTGTCTCTGGGCGGATCGTAGCGGTGAATCCCGCCACCGGTCCGGCGCAAACCGTGACGTTGCTGGTGGGTGAAGAGCTTCCGGACGTGCCCGGCGTGCCTGTGGGCACCGTCACCACGCTGGACGTGAGCCTGGTGACCAACTACAAGATCCGCTTTCTGGACAACTGGTTCACCAGTTTCATATTCAACAACACCACCCTTGTCCCCGGCCAGCGAATCGCGATTGGCGGCTCCATTGACACGGCAACGAACAAGTTTGTGCCGGCACGCATCGTCCTGACCCGGCAAGGCGTGGTGGGTGACCTGGTGTTGAACAGCGTAGTCATCAATAACAACAACGCGGGATCGTTCCAGGTCCAGAACAACAGGATGCTGGGCTATGTTTTGGGGGCTCCACTCTCCGTGCAAACAGCGAACAGCACGCACTTTACCAACATCAGCGGGCTGGCGGCCATTCAGAGCGGGGGCAGCATGAGCCTGGCGTCGTACGGCTTGATGCTGAAAGATCCGGTCAGCGGAAATCCCACGATGTACGCCCACCGAGTAATTCTGTTGCAGTAGATGGAAGTAGCTTTTTCAACTGACAGGGCGGCCGTGATGGCCGCCTGTCATTTTCTTTATCACTGTTCTTACCGATGTAGGCTTTTTTCAGGCGCGCACTTTGATGCGCCCACCTCAACGGCTGAAGCCCATAATTTTACAGCCTGAAACGCAGGCATAAATGCCTGCTCCATCCACCGGGCTTCAACTGCTAATGACACTTATGCGCTGTTCAGGCCACCTTCTTCGATTCTGCTGCTGTGTTGCTGATCTCCGGCGGCTTCCAACTGCCGTCGAGGATTTCTTTCTTTGGCCAGTACAGCCGCATGAAAAGATTGAAGGCATCTTTGGGTGCGGGCAGCCAGTTGGACTCCTTGTCCTTGCCGGGCGACTCATTCTGGATGTATAGCGTTAGAGAACCGTCTGCGGCGAACTTAAGATTGTCGCGATCACCGATGGCGTGGCGGTTGATAGGGTTCTTAATGAACGCCTGCCTGGAGTTGTACATGGAAATCGACCAGAAGGCGCCTACGGGCGGCAGCTGGTCTTTGGCGAACCGAATCACATATTGGTTCGCCCCGTTGAGCAGCTGCTGGTCGGAGTCAACGGTCCTGCGCGGGTAGATGGCGTCCTCAGGCAAGTTGGCGCCTAAGCCGACCAGGGCGACGACCGACCGCCAAAGGTAATCCGTTCCAAAGCGGCCGATGTTGGTCATGAACTCCCAGCCGTTCACGACCTTGCCGTGGGGCTTCCTGGCCTCGGCAACGATCTTCGCCCGGCCCAGGTTTACGCCTTGTTCAAGACCGTTCGCCACGGCGGGGTCGAGTTGCTTGAGGTCGAACTGTTTCCCGGGCGCAATGCCGATGGCGGCGAAGCGTTGCAAGGCCGCAGCATCGGCGGTGGCCGGCGGATTGCCTTGCATGAGAGCGTTGAGCCGGGCGAAGAATGTGGCGCTGTCCAGCTTGATCGTCTGCTTGACCGGCGGCGTCTCCATGTCGATGCTCTTGTCCACCGGCACATTGTCTGGCGGTGTGTAGGCTTTGCCCCATGCGCTCAGAGGAGCGAGCTTGTACTTATCCTGGATGGCGCGTACCGTGGCGTAGTCTTTTTCGCCGTTGGTCTGCGTGCGGCCGATGATCCAAACCAAATTCGTGGGAGAGCGCAGCTCTTTCACGCCCTCGGGCAGCTTTCCCTTCCAGCCCGGTCCCACCACGGCGAAGTCTCCCTTGCCATTGCCGGTGGTGCGCGTACCGGGCGCCGCAAACACGTTGGTCCACGCGTCCAGCATCTGCATCAAGTAGTAACGGTCCCCCATCTCAGGGACACTGAGCACCATGGGTCCATTTGAGAGATCGAGAAAGGCGAAGGAATAAAGCGTATCCGCATTGGGAGTAACGACGGTGGTGAAGGTGTCATCAGGAAATGATCTCTTGTGGCCTAGCTGGTTGATAGGCGCCGCGTTTTCACCCGAACGTGGAACGTTGGTGCTGACCCGTCGTGTGGCGTCCATCAGTACCAGCGGGTAGCCGTAGATATAAGCTTCACACCCGATGTCGGAAGCTAACGTCTCCGCGATCGCGGTTTGGGAAACTGGGTTCTGGTCCGGTTGTCCTGGCATTTTGCTTTTCCATCCTTTCGTTCTCAGACATAGGAATAAACCCATCACACAGCCATCAGAAGCTGCGGCGTCCCATGCGTGAGCGCGTCTGTCACGGAACAGTAAGCCGGGAAAGATTGAATTGGCACTGTCAACAATGTCAGGTGGGAAGAAGAGCTGAACAGCGAAGCAAATCCAACACCTTTGAAACACCGAGGAACGGAGGAAGCGGAAGAATGTCGCGCAGATGCCGCGGACCAAAATTAAAGGGCGAAGGCCGGAAAGCGGGATTGAATCCCATGGTTTGGCAAAGAATACAACGGACAGGGCACAGGCAAGAGCGGTTGATCGCACAAAAAAGGCCGCAGCATTGCTGCCGCGGCCGTGGTGATTGGGATGCTGTTGAATTTATCGTCAGCCTGCTTTGGCCGTGGCCAACATCGGGTCTTCCTGCCGGCGCTGGCCGGGTAGGGGCAGGACGCGAAGCACAAGCACAAGCATCGACGCCGTAAAAGCAAAGCCCGCAGCGCCGTAAAACACGGCATTCCAGTTGCCGAACTTCTGGAAGAACAGCGCAGCTATTCCGCCGGCCAGGATTGCCGCAACACCCTTCGCCATATAGAGGAAGCCATAGTTTGAGGCGGCGTTATTGGCGCCGTAATAGTCGCCGATGATCGCCGGGAACAGAGCAAACATGCTGCCCCAGATGAAGTAGACCACCATCATGGAAACAGTGAACCAGGTCCCGGAGATGCGTCCGACGGTGAGCACGGCAAGCAAGCTAAAAGCCTGGAGGGCGTAAGGGATGAACATGGCCATTTCACGTCCAATGCGGTCGGAGAGCCAGCCCCAGAAGATGCGACCGGCGCCATTGAACAGGCGGCTGAGCGCCAGCGCGGCTGTGAGCGCGGCTGCGCTGATCTTGAAGCTTTCCGCCACCGGAGCGCCCTGAATGGTCAGCATGGAGCCGCCGACATTGATCATCACAAATGTGATGAAGAGCAGGTAAAAATGCGGTGTCATCAACATTTGCAAGCTGTTGAATTGCGCCGTGTTGCGCCGGACACGCGGTGAGACCGGCTTCTTGGCCGCCGGAGAAACATGGAAATCAGCGCCGGGATTGTGCAGGAACTGGGCAGCGATAACAATCACAAGTCCCTGGACAATGCCGGTGTACAAAAATGTTTTATGGTAATCGGAGGTCCGAATCATCCAGGAGATCAGCGGGATGAACAGCGCAGCGCCGGCGCCAAACCCCGCTGTGATAAAACCTGAGACGGTACCGCGTTTGTCGGGAAACCATTTCAGGGCGGTGGCGACTGAACCGCTATAGATGAATGCCGCGCCAATGCCCGCGATGGCATAGAGAACGTAGAGCTGGGTCAAGGTCTCCGCGGACCCCATCGCCGACCAACCTATGCCAACGAGAACGCCGCCGATAGTGAGAAAGATGCGCGGGCCCAGACGATCGATCAGCCAGCCCTCCAGAGGCGTGATCCAGGTTTCAAACACCAAAAACAGTGTCCCAGCCCACTGTATATCGGAAAGCACCCAGCCCTTGTGCGCCTGCTGGAGCGGTTTCACGAATAAGGTCCAGGCATATTGGAGGTTCGCGATCATGATCATACTGACGAGAGCGCTGCCAAATTGAATCCACCGTTTGCTCATGTTGTTCTCTCCAGAAATTAGTTTTTTTGCGCCGCCGCGCTACGGCGCTCGGCCAGCAATTTAGTACAAGTGTAAACAGCGCGCGTGTGCGGCATGGGAAGGCCGATTCGTTCTCCCACCTCCAGCACCGCGCCTACAATTGCTTCAAGTTCCAACGGTCGTCCTGCTTCAAGGTCCTGGAGCATCGATGTTTTGTGCTCGCCGACCTTCGCCGCTCCCGCCATGCGCTGCTCGATCGAGACCTGCATCTTCACGCCCAGCTTTTCCGTCAGTGCTTCTGTCTCCTGCATGATGTTGCGAATCAGTCCGGTAGTTTCCGTATCGTTCAACATCTGCGCCAGCGTGGCGCCGGTCAGCGCGCTGATGGGATTAAAGGCCACGTTGCCCAGGATTTTCACCCAGATCTCATTCCGCAGGTGGGCCGTGACCGGTGCGCGCATCCCCGAAGCAATCAGCGCGTCGGCGATCTTGCGAATGCGCTCTGAGCGCGCGCCGTCCGGCTCGCCCAGGGATATTCGATTGCCTTCGTTGTGCCGCACCACGCCCGGCTCCGCGATCTCGGTAGAAAAATAAATGAGCGATCCTACCACCCGCCGCGCCTCAATCGCCCGCGAAACCACTCCTCCCGGATCTACGCGCTCCAGCCGCGTTCCAGCAAGCGGTCCGCCATCGCTCTGGAAGTACCACCAGGGAATCCCATTTTGCGTGCTCACCACCGCGGTGTCCGGCCCCAGCACGGGCGGCAATTGCGCTGCCAGCGGTGGCAGACCATGCGCTTTCACGCAGAGAAACACCACGTCCATGGGCCCGGCATCTTTCAGGTCCGCCACCAGCCGCGGCCGCGCGACGAAATCATCGTCGGCGCTGATCACGCGGACGCCTTTTTCCTGCATGGCGCGAAGGTGCGGTCCGCGGGCATGCAGCGTGACGTCATATCCCGCTTGCGCCATCTGTGCTCCCATGTACGCGCCCACTGCCCCGGCCCCAACGATCAAAAACTTCACTTCTGCCCGCCTGAAAACGCGGCAGCCACCGCGCGCCGCTGGATCTTGCCGGTTGCCGTCCGCGGTATCTGCTCCACAATATGTACCTTCTTCGGAACTTTAAAGTCCGCCAGGTGCTGCTTGCAGTGCTCTATCAGAATGGCTTCGCTCTGTGGTTCTTTCAGCACCACGGCAATGGCCACTTCCTCTCCCCACGTGGGATGTGGCATGCCAAACGCCACCGCTTCTGCCACACACGGATGCGTCAGCATGACCTCGTCTATCTCCAGCGGGGCAATTTTTTCGCCGCCGCGGTTGATCAGCTCTTTAATACGCGCCGTGAGATGCAAGTAGCCTTCGGCGTCAATCATTCCCTGGTCGCCCGTGCGGAACCAGCCGTTGGTAAATGATTTTGCGTTGGCTTCAGGATTGTTCTCGTAGCCTTCAATCACGTTCGGCCCCTGGATCACCACTTCACCGAGCTCACCGCTGGGCAGGATGGCGCCCGCATCATCCATGATTCCGACTTTCACTCCCGTGCCCGGCCCGACGGAAGCAGCTTTGCGCCCTCGTGGCGGCAGCGGGTTGGAGCACATCTGGTGTGACGCTTCGGTCATTCCGTATGCTTCCAGCACCGGTACCTGGAGAAGGTTTTCGAGTTTCTCCATCAGGGCGGGTGAGAGCGCTGAACTGCATGAGCGCACAAAGCGCAGCTTGTCGAGTCCTTCAGGCTTCTCGCTCAAGCGTGCCACCGACAACTGATGGATCGTCGGCACGCAGGAATACCAGGTAGCGCCATGTTCGCGCACCGTCCGCCAGAAGCTCATAGGGTTGAATTTGTTCGGCACCACCACGGTCCCGCCGGTGAGGAAGGTGGAGAGCGTGGAAGCTATCAGTCCGTGAATATGAAACAGCGGCATCACGCAGAGTGAAACATCGTTGGCCGTGAGGTCATATGTTTTGACCACGTTGCCGCAAGAGACCGTCATGTTCTTGTGCTTCAACGGCACGCGCTTTGGGCGTCCTGTGCTTCCGCTGGTGTGCAGCACCAAAGCCACATCGTCGCCCGAGGGCATGGAAACAGGAGCGCCTTTCGGAGCATTCACAATGCTTACATTGCCTTGCGCGTCCATATCCACGGCGTATACCGGAATGTTCAACTGCTTGGCCGCGCGACGCGCATCTTCCGCGCCTTCCGGCGGCGTCAGCAGCACTTTGGCTGACGTGTCTTCCAGGTAGAAACAGAATTCGTCGTACCGGTAGGCCGGGTTCAGCGGCGCGGCGGTCCCGGCGGTCGCGCCCGCCAGAAATGCGACGATGGTAGGCAGCCCGTTCGGTAACACGTTAGCTACACGATCACCTCGGCCAATGCCCATTCCGGCAAGGGCCTCCGCCATGCCCATGACCTGGCGGCGCAATGAATCATAGGTTATGGCGGTCCCGGTCTCAGGAATAATGACGGCCGTGGAATTCCCTGGGGCGGCGTTCAACAGCGAAGGAAGGTCGTTCATGAGAGCTTGGCTCCGTGACAAGGGGGTCTTTTGCCTTCGGTCAACGTTCGGGCGGCAAGTATATAACAGATGAAAGATGATGCAAATCCGGTGATTCTGGCGGCCAAGGTGGCTGAAATCGGCCATTCCCCATGGCTGAAAACCACCAGTCTGTTTTGGACTTCGAGGTGGAAACCAGCGGTCCATATTGGTACAACAACTCAGTGGTTTAATAGACCTTGCTAAAAACCTTGCTAAAGAACTTCGCTGAAGCGGACGCCCTGACAGCAAATGCCTCAACTCATTGGATATGCTTCAGCCCCTGAAGATCTTGGGGCACGGCTAAAGCCCAGCCTTTAGGTGGGTGAGCAACATGAAACTTGCTGTCAGCGGCTAGATTAGCTTGGGCTTTTAGTCCCTGGGATGGCCCGTAACTTGCTTTCCCCGACAAGACAATTGAAAATTCCCACGCGGAGGCCCGTCCATGAACCTGAAACAATGGAACCTCAAACAGTGGTTTGCCGTGACTCTGCTTTGCGTAGCTCCATTGACAGCCGAGTCCCCCCGCGGGGCCGTGCCTCGCGCTGACGCAGCCGCTTATACCTCCCATGACGGCCAAAGCGGCTTCCAACTCGGCGCGTCGCTGCTCACCCACAAGGAACTCAAGAAAGTCTTGGCCACTGACGTGAACCAGTGCTGCGTCGTGGTGGAAGTGGCCTTCTATCCGGCGAAAGACAACTTCGTCAAAATCTCTCTTGATGACTTCATGCTGCGCGAGGCCGGCAAGGATGTTGGGACCATGCCATCCACGGCGGAAGTCCTGGCCGCACGGCTTGAAGTCCGGCCACAGGCTCCCGATCGCGAACACAGGCCCGGCGTGACCGGCGGTTCCGAGATCGGTTATGAGCGCGCCGGCAGCACCGGTGGCAATACCCAGGACCCGACCCAGAGGACAAATCGCGGCGGAATCTATCAGCGGGAGAGCGTGGGCGTCGGCATCCCCATCGGCGGAAAATCGCGGGGGCCTGAAGGCGCGGCAGCCCAGAGCAACCGCCAGGCCATTGAAGCCGAACTCAGAGAAAAGGGCCTGCCCGAAATCAGCGCCTGGGAGCCTGTCGCCGGCTACCTCTATTTCTCCGTCCCTAAGAAGGCAAAAGGTGGCTATGAACTAGTCTACATGGCGGGCGACAAGAAGATTATTCTGCCGCTGAAATAAGTTCTTCGTTCCTTCATTCCGTTCTCTCCCTGCCTTATTTCCGTGCGGCTCCGGTTTCGGCAAGAACCGGGGCCGCAATTTTTTGTGTGACGATATTTATCAGAACACTGGCTGGCTGGCTATTTT
>JBGPZS010000135.1:0-8955 GCA_041493865.1 Terriglobia bacterium | reverse complement strand
CTGCTCCTGCTCATTCGTATCGTAGTGCCTCAATCGGATCCAGCCGCGCAGCTTTCTGCGCCGGGTAATAACCAAAGAAAATCCCAATCGCCATGGCGACGGCCGCAGCTCCGGCGATTGCACTGCCGGAAACCAGGATCGGCCAACCCGCGGTTGAGGCGATCAGAAGCGACGCAGCCACGCCAACAACAATCCCCACTGCGCCGCCGATCAGGCTCATAACAACGGCCTCTATCAGGAACTGCCGCTGAACGTCGCCCTCCGTTGCCCCAATGGCCATCCGGACGCCGATCTCACGGGTGCGCTCGGTGACTGAGACCAACATAATATTCATGATCCCGATCCCGCCCACAAGCAGCGACACGCCCGCAATAGACGCCAATAAACCTGTCATCACCTTGCTGGCTTCTGAAGCCAGGTCCGCCATGTCCGCCAGATTGCGGACAGTGAAGTCATCAGCCTGTTCCTGACGGATGCGGTGCCGGTCCCGCAGCAGAGCTTCAATCTGCTGCTGAGCCGCATAGCTGCCGGAGCGGGACTTGGCCGAAACCATCACAAACCGCAGCCACGGCTGTCCGGTGATCTTCTTTTGCAGGGTCGTCAGGGGAACAATGATTGTGTCGTCCTGGTCTTCACTCATTGCCGGCGATTGCCCCTTGGCGACGAGGACGCCCACAACCATGAAAGGCAGATTACCGATGCGGATGGTCTTGCCGACGGCCTCGGTTGTAGCAAAAAGATTTTTCCGCACCGTGTCGCCGATGACGGCAACGTTGGCTGCGGTGGTCACGTCGCTTTCGACGAAGCTGGAGCCGCTCTCAAAATCCCAGGCTCGAATGTCGAAGTACTCCGGCGTAGTCCCAGTAATGCGGGTTCCCCAGTTGTCGTTTTCGTACACCACCTGGGCAGAAGTTTGTGTACCAGGCGCCGCCGCGGCCACTGCAGGACATTCTTTCAGCATTGCGGCAACGTCTTCGCGTACCAGCGTCTTGGTGGCGCCCCACCCAAGTCGCAGGCCGCCGAGATTCCTTGAGCCTGAGCTGACAAAGAGCATGTTGGAGCCCAGGTTTGCGATCTGGCGTTGCACGGTCTGATCAGCGCCCTGGCCGATTCCCACCAAAGCGATAACTGCACCCACGCCAATAATGACGCCCAGCATGGTCAGGGTTGAACGTAACTTGTTGCGCGCCAGGGCGCGAAAAGCAATCCGCAATGTGGAAAGCAGGTCCATAAACGCTCTTAGTCTTCAAGGGTCGGCATGGTCTTCAGCGCTTCGGCGGCGCGTGCCCGGTCTGGAATGGCCTCATCCCGCTTGATCTTGCCATCACGAAAGACGATGCTCCGCTTGGCGAACTGAGAAATATCATGCTCGTGGGTAACCAGGATGATGGTAAGACCCTTGTCATTCAGCGACTGAAATATCTCCATCACCTCGACTGATGTGCGACTGTCCAGGTTGCCGGTGGGCTCGTCGGCCAGCAGGATCGATGGCCGGTTCACCAGCGCCCGCGCAATGGCGACCCGTTGTTGTTGGCCTCCGGAGAGTTGTGAAGGAAAGTGGTCGGTCCGGTCTGCCAGGCCTACCATATTCAGCGCTTCGACCGCGCGCTGGCGCCTCTCCGATTTGTCGACCCGGCTGTATAGCGTTGGCAGCTCGGTATTCTCAAGCGCGGTCGTCCGCGCCAGCAGATTGAATCCCTGAAAGACGAACCCGATCTTGCGGTTGCGAATCCCGGCCAACTGCCTTTTCTCAAGGCTGGAAACATCCGTGCCTTCCAGCAGATATTGCCCCGAAGTGGGCTTGTCCAGGCATCCAAGAATATTCATGAACGTGGACTTACCGCTGCCGCTTGCACCCATAATGGCTACGAACTCTCCACGCCTGATCTCCAGCGTCACACCGCGCAGCGCGTGCACCTGGGTCTCGCCCAAATGATAGGTCTTGTGCAGGTCGTGGACCTGAATGACGATCTCGTCCTTGATCTCCGTCCCAGAGAGTTCAGCAACCGGGAGCGAGTTGGTTTGTTGTGCGCTCATGGCAGTCCGCTATCGTCCGCGCGGAACTCCCGGGCCGCCCGGGCGCGGAGCATTGGCCGACGCACGACCTTGGGCCACGCCGGTTACCAACTCGTCTCCGCCTTTTAATTCGCCGTTCAGCTCCTGGATGATCTCGGTAAAGGTGTGATCGGTGATCCCGGTCTTGATCCGTACCGGCTCAAGCGACTTGTCCGCAAGAAGCTTCCATACGACCTGCGTATCGTATTTTGGACCCTGGCTCTCTTCGCTTCTTGAAGACGCATCGCTCACCACGCCACCCGCTGCGCCTTTGCCAGCACCGGCACGCAGCCGAGTTCCGCCCGCCGCTGCTGTTTCAACTTTCGAACTCGGCACGTTTTGCAGCCTAGGCCCGGCGTTTTCGGGGATGCCGTGCGTCTGGTACAGAGTGTGGATCTCTTCCGGTGGCAAATCAGGTTTGTAGCGAAGAGCACCGTTGGGGACCTTAAGGACACTCGCCGCCGTCGCCACCGGGATGCTCACGTACGCAGTCATGCCGGGAAAGAGTTTTAGCTCTGGATTGTTGAAGTCAATAATCGTATCGTAAGTGACAACATTCTGGACTACGGTCGAATTCATCCTTACCTGTGAGACCGTACCGGCGAATGTTTCCCGCGGATACGCGTCCACCTTGAATGTGACTTTTTGTCCGGAGCGGATCTGGCCAACATCGGACTCGTCTGTCTTGGCATAGACCTGCATCTTGGTCAGGTCCTGGGCGATGGTAAAGAGCGTGGGTGCCTGCAATGACGCCGCCACCGTCTGGCCAACATCGACGTTGCGCGCCACAACCGTGCCGTCAATGGGAGCGTGGATCGTGGTGTAATCCAGGTTCGTCTGCGCCACTTCTACGGCCGCCTGTTTTTGCTGGACCTGCGCGCGTGCCTGGTTCTCCTGGGCAAGCGCAGCTGCAACCTGGGCAGACGCGCTCTCAGCATTGGCCTTTGCTACATCGAGAGACTGCTGGCTTATTACGCCTTGCTTACTGAGGCCGAGATTGCGCTCGTAGTCCGCTTTGGTCTGCGCGTCCGCGGCCCTTGCTTTGGCCGTATTAGCAATGGCGACCGCCAGATTGGCCTTGGCGTTTTCCAGGTCGGCTTTCGCCTGCGAGAGCGCCCCCTGAAACAATGGGGGATCGATCTGCGCGATCAACTGCCCCTTCCTCACGTGTGAGTTGAAATCAACATACAGCTTGGAAATGGTGCCCGATACCTGTGAGCCAACCTGCACAGTGATAACGGCATTGATGGTGCCTGTGGCTTCGACCACCTGCTTTATTTCGCCGGTTTCCACCTTGGCGGTGTAGTACTGCACCGGTCCCTTGTTTCTGAAGTTGAAGGCGGCAAAGACCCCTACACCCGCGGCGAGCAGGAGGATGATCAATATTTTTTTCTTTGTTAGCTTCACGTGCCGCTTTCTTCCTGGCTGATATTCAAGACAACTCAATAATACCAATCTAGACGGGTTTGGCAGCCGTTTCGAAGGAATGATCGCGCCCAGCCGGCAGCGTTCGGCTTGCTGGGGGCATTCCGAAGATCGAGCAACATCGCGCCGAGCCGGCCGCTGGCGGAACACGTGGGCTCCTGGAAGCTTAAGAGCCGGATACATTTAAGTAAGGGTCGGACGAGTGGTATGCTTGCTGTAAGCCAACAGCCGCCGTTTACCTCCGGCTGCTGGCCGGTTGCGATCGGCAGGCGTTTCCCGGCCGGGCGTTTGCCACCTCTTGGAACCCCTACCGTCGAGTTTTCGTGACTCCGCGACTCGACACTCTGTTTGAATCATCGGGCCGGCAAACCAATCTCCGTGAATCTTCAGAAGGAGGAATGTATGCCTTTAATGCGTCCAGACCCAACTTTTTACCCTTCCCCGGGCATGGCCATGCAGGCTCCGCCGGAACAACTCGCTTATGTCGCGCTGCTCAACGTCGGCAAGAATGGAAAGCGCGACGCTCTAGGCGTGATTGACCTCGATCCGAAGTCTTCCGGGTACGGCCGGCTGGTCGGGCAAGTGGATTTTCCCGGCAACGACAATGAGCTGCATCACTTCGGGTGGAATGCGTGCAGCGCGTGTCTCTGCCCGCAGGCGCCGCATGCACACATGGAGCGCCGCTACCTGATCGTGCCGGGCATCGGCTCGTCACGAATTCATATCCTGGATACGAAGGATAATCCCAGGCAGCCGAAAATCGTGAAGGTGATCGAGCCGGAAGAGTTCATCAAAAAGACCGGCTACACCGCACCGCACACCATTCATTGTGGGCCCGACGGCGTCTATGGCAGCGCGCTCGGCAATGCCAGCGGAGACGGTCCCGGCGGCATCTTCCTGATGGATGCAAATACGTTTGAGCTGAAGGGCCCGTGGGAGAAGGACCGCGGTCCACAGCAGCTGGCCTACGATTTCTGGTGGCACCTGGGACACGACACCATGATCACCTCCGAATGGGGCACACCGAACATGGTGAAGGACGGCATCATCCCGGAGTTGCTGCTGGGCGGCAAATACGGCCACAAGATACACATCTTTGACCTGGATAAGCGACGCCATGTGCAGGAACTGGACCTGGGCGCGGAACAACAGATGGTGCTGGAGCTGCGGCCCTCCCACGATCCCCAAAAGACCTACGGATTCGCCGGTGTGGTGATTTCGCTCAAAGACCTTTCGGCTGCCATCTGGATGTGGTACCGCGAAGGCGAGGGTAAGAACGCCAAGTGGGCAGTCCGCAAAGTGATTGAAATTCCCGCGGAGCCGGCTGACCCGGAAAAACTTCCACCGCTGCTCAAGGGCTTCAAGGCGGTTCCTCCGCTGGTAACGGACATCAACCTGTCGCTCGATGACCGCTTCCTTTATGTTTCGTGTTTTGGGACTGGTGAGTTCATTCAGTATGACGTCTCCGACCCCGCCAACCCGAAGAAGACCGGCTCGATTCATCTCGGCGGGATCGTGCGCCGCGCGGCCCACCCGAAGAAGCCTGGGCAGCCGCTCAACGGCGCTCCGCAGATGGTTGAGATCAGCCGCGACGGCAAGCGCGTCTATTTCACCAATTCGCTGTACTCTCCCTGGGACGAACAGTTCTATCCCGATGGCCTGAAGAGCTGGATGGTAAAGGTCGACGCGGACCCGAAGGGCGGGATGAAGCTGGACGAAAAGTTCTTCGTCGAGTTCGACGGATTGAGCGCGCACCAGGTACGCCTGCAAGGCGGCGACGCTTCGTCGGACTCTTACTGCTACTCCGAGGCACAATGACGCATGCAGAGGTGGGCCCGACAGCCTTGGGGCTGATGCTGCTCCTGGGCGCCTATCACGGACTCAACCCTGGGATGGGGTGGCTCTTTGCCGTGGCGTTGGGGATGCAGGAGCAAAAGGGGAGCGCGGTCGCGAGATCGCTCCTCCCCATTGCGTTGGGCCACGCGCTGGCCATCGGGATCGTTGTGCTTGCTGCTGCGTTTCTCGGCATGGCGCTGCCGTTGGCGGCCATCCGCTACCCGGTCGGAGCAGTTCTGATCGGTCTCGGTATCTATTGCCTGGTGCGGCATCACCATCACCCGCGCTGGGTGCGAATGCAGGTGGGCTTCCGCGACCTGACGGTCTGGTCGTTTCTGATGGCCTCGGCGCACGGCGCGGGTTTGATGGTCCTTCCCGTGTTGCTGGCCAGTAGCACGGTGGAAGCAGTAAGCCAAACGGCTGTCCACCATCACACATCTGCGGCCGCCAGTCCGCTCGCCGGACTCCTTGCCACCGGGGTCCACACGATGGGCTATCTTGCGGTCACGGGTCTGGTGGCGTGGGTGGTCTATGGCAAGTTCGGTCTTGCGCTTCTCCGCAAGGCGTGGTTCAACGTCGACATAATCTGGGCCGCTGCGCTCGTGGTCACTGGTCTGGTCACCTTGGTGATGTAGACTCCTACAATCTGAGTTCGAAGCCGCACGCGTTGTTCGTTACCCGTATGTGGCCAAGCTATGCTGCCCACTTAGTGGCGAATGGTAACCGACTCCGCAATCACGCTTGCCTCAGGCGGCTTCCGGTCCGTGGCGCAATCAGAACTCCAAAGCCGTTTCTTGGTTCCTTGTGTACGCATCTCACCAGTATGAAGCGAGGTGCTGGATGATGACTCGCATCTGGGATCTGCGCCGCGGCGACTACGACGATAACCGTTCGTGTCCGAAGGTCGGCGGCATGCGAAGCCTGGTCCTTTCCGCCGTCTTCGAATTTAACTACGTGAAGGCGCCGCTCGCCTTTGTGGCCCTGGTCATCGGACCAGCCCTGCTGGTTGGAATCGCGCCCTCCGTTGTGGTTACGTACGGCCGGCTCGCGTATCACGCCACAACTCTTGCGGGAAGCAGGCTGATGGTGGCCCTCGGATTGTTGGCTGTACTTGTGGGAGCGGCCGTTTGGATTGGCCGGCCGCTTCTCAGAATTGCTTTTGACAACGGCCGGCATCTCCACTACTCCCTTGTCTTTCCCATTTTTGTCGCCGTGCGCGAAGTGATCCGCACCGTTGTTGAACGTTTCAGCGGACCATCCATCACTCCCGAACAGCTCGATCGCAGGCGCCGCCTCGGCACCGTACTTGCCGCGCTGCTGCTTGCCGGCGGCGGTCTCGCTCTGGCCATCACGGCGGAGATCTCGATCGGCCTCAAACTGGTCGACGTCGAGCGCGTCCAGCTGTGGCCAACAGTCAAAGCTGTGTTAAGCACCACGGCGGTGATTGTCGGAGTGTCCACTGTGTTTGAGAGCATGTATTGGCTCTGGCGTGAGCTCACGCTGCGCGGCCCGGTGTTGGACTGGGTCCCGGCCCCGGCGCAGGTTTCTGCGTCAACTCTGCGCGTGGCGCATCTGTCGGATTTGCATCTTGTGGGCGAGCGCTATGGCTACCGTATGGAGTGCGGTACGCTTGGCCCGCACGGAAATGGGTCCTTTCGCAACGCGTTGCGCCAGCTTGCCGCGATTCACGCGCGAACGCCGCTGGACCGTGTTCTGGTGACCGGCGACGTCACCGACGCCGGAACGCGCGGCGAATGGACGGAGTTCATTGACCATTTGCAAGATTGTCCCGAGTTGCGGGAGTATTTGTCGTTTGTGCCCGGAAACCACGACGTTAACATCGTTGACCGCACGAATCCCGCCCGGTTCGAGCTGCCGTGGAGCGCTGCGCAGGCGCTGCGCAAGCTCCGCTTCGTGCTGGCCCTTGATGATGTTCAGGGCGACCGCGCCCGCCTGGTTGACCGCGCGTCCGGCGCGCTGGGACCGCTGCTCAGGGACTACCTGCGGGAAGGCAAGCGTCCGGAATTGCTGCGCTCTCTAGCCCAACGCGGCGCGATGCGCGGAATATGGGAGATGGAAAAGATCTGGGAGAAAATCTTTCCTCTGGTCGAACCACCGCCGAGCCCGAACGGCTGCGGGCTCATTCTGCTTGACTCCAACGCTCCCAGCCACTTCTCGCTCACCAATGCCATCGGCGTGGTGAATCCCGCGCAGATGAACGCGCTCAAGGCCGTGCTAAAAAATTCTCCCGGTCATGCCTGGATCATTCTGCTTCATCATCAGGTCGTGGAGTATCCGGCAAAGTTCATCAGTAGTCTGAGCGAACGCATCGGTCTGGCGCTGGTCAATGCTCCGGACGTTCTGGCAGCGATCACGCCACATGCCTCCCGTGTCATGGTCCTGCACGGCCATCGCCACAGGGATTGGACCGGGACCTGCGGTGATGTTGTTCTGTGCTCCGCTCCGTCGGTGACTCTGGGTTCCGACGATTATCAAGGAAGCTTCCATGTCCACGAGCTCGCTCTCGGCGCTGATGGAGGCATTCGGCTGACTGCAACGCAGAATGTGAAGGTGAGCGACGCGGGGTTGAAGGCAGTGCCGGACGCCAGGGACATGGCAGCATACAACCACAAGCCTGCAGCCTGAGGCAGCAGCCACACTCTTGAGCTCATCCCACCACATACGAGAATGGGGAGAATGAGGCATCATGGCAGCACTCCCAATATCAGGCATTCACGCTAAAGCTGAGCCGCAAGCCGAGTCGTGGTTGCCAATGGTCATCATCGGCATGGCCCAGATCCTGATGGTTTTCAACATCTCCTCATTGCAAGTTTCGATTGAGGGAATTGTCTCCAGTTTCAACGCGCCTGCAACCACCGTAGGAACGGCGATCGTTACTTACTCGCTCGTCGTGGCGGGATTCATCATGCTGGGCGCCAAGATGGGCCATATTTTTGGGTCGCGCCGCGTGTTTCGGGCGATGATCGTGCTCTTTGGGGCGGCCATGGCGCTGATGGCTTTCAGCCCCGGTGCGAAGACGATGATTGCGGCCCAGGCCATCGCTGGCGTGGCAGCGGCCGCACTAGTCCCCACACTCGTCGTGCTGGTTGCCGATAATTACAGAGGCCTTCAGCAGGAGAAGGCCCTGGGATGGCTGGGCGGCGCGCAGGCCATGGGCATTGTGTTGGGCTTTTTGATAGCCGGCATTCTCTCCACCTGGATCGGCTGGCGCTACACCTATGGCTTTCTTGTTCTCTTAGCGGGCGGCATTTACATGTTCAGCAACAAGCTGAGTCCAGTGAAGGGCTGGTCCCACACGAGTATCGACAAGGTTGGTGTAGTTTTGGCGGCTTCGGCGGTATTTCTTATCAGTTTTGGCGCCAACAACCTCACCGATTGGGGAGTGTTGCTGGCCACACCCGGGGCGCCGTTCAGTGTGCTGGACATGTCCCCGGCGCCGATCATGATTGTGTGCGGTATCTTCCTGGTCCAGGCATTTTTTGCCTGGTCGCAAAAGCGCCGGGCGTCAGGACAGGCTCCTCTCATCGCGCTGGAAATAGTAGAAACGCCCCAGGAGCGCTCAGCACTGTTCTCGATTTTCACTATCGGTGCGCTCGGCTCGGCCATCACCTTCCTGAT
>JBGPZS010000334.1:0-4903 GCA_041493865.1 Terriglobia bacterium | reverse complement strand
CTGTAATGGAGCTTTGATGCCCATCTCAGAGAATGACGCCCTGTTTAACCTGATCGGCACCACGTACGGAGGTGATGGGCAAGAGACTTTTGCCCTTCCTAACCTGCAAAGCCGGCTGCCGGTCCACGTTGGCCCTGGATTCGCTTTGGGCGAAAGTGGCGGCACGGAAACCGTCACCCTGACCACGAGCCAGATTCCGGCGCACTCCCATGTACCGCAGGCCAACGACAACCCGGGAAGCCTGGCCTCTCCGCAGGGCGGCGTGTGGGCCGGCTCAAGCCCCACTCTGAACAACTACTCCAATATTGCGCCCACCTTGAACATGGATCCGGGGGCGATAGGTTCCGCGGGCGGCAGTCAACCGCATGACAACATGATCCCGTTCCTGGCCGTCAACTTCATTCTGTCGTTGTTTGGGGTATTTCCGTCACAGACCTAAGCTGTCAACTTACAAGCGAAGAGCTAGAGGAGAAGAAGCATGTCAGAGCCATTCATTGGCGAAGTAAAAATCATCAGCTGGAACTTTCCTCCCAAAGGCTGGACCTTCTGCAACGGACAGCTGCTGCCCATCAATCAGAACCAGGCTTTGTTTTCCATCCTGGGCACGACGTATGGCGGTGACGGGCGCGTGACTTTTGGCCTGCCCAATCTCCAGGGCCGCAGCCCGGTGCACGTGGGCGATGGAATCACTCTCGGCGAGCGCGGCGGTGAAACCGCGCACACGCTCAATATTTCCGAGCTGCCGGCACACGCGCACACGCCGGTGGGCAGTTCCACCAATCCGCCCACTTCGCCTGGCGCGGCCGGCAATCTGTGGTCGGCGAGCAACTCCAAGCCGTTCGATCCGAATTTCACCACAGCCATGAATCCAGCGTGTGTGCTGCCCACAGGCGGCAGTCAACCACATGAGAACATGTCGCCATATCTGGTCCTCAATTTCATCATTGCGCTGCAGGGGATCTTCCCCTCGCAGAATTAAGAAAGGGACAAAGAATCTATGTCAAATCCATTCGTTGCAGAAATCAGAATTTTTGCAGGAAACTTTGCTCCCAAAGGGTGGGCGCTGTGCGATGGCCAGCTCTTGCCCATCAGCCAGAACACCGCGTTGTTCTCTCTTCTTGGCACCACCTACGGCGGTGACGGGAAGAGCAACTTCGCCCTTCCCAACCTCCAGGGCTCCGCTCCCATGCAGGCTGGCCAGGGACCAGGACTGAGCCTGCGCGATCTGGGCGAGATCGGCGGCGAGCAGAGCGTAACGCTGCTGCAGACCGAAATGCCGGCGCACGCGCACACCGCGGTAGCAGCCTCTGGAACCGGTCTGCCGACACCGGGCGGCAACGCCTGGGCGTCAGGCGCCAAGGGCTTTGGCAATGTCTATTCGCCCTCGGCGCAGGCGACTAACGTGCAGATGAACCCCTTTGGAGTGTCGGTCAGCGGCGGCAATCTGCCGCACAACAACATGCCGCCGTTCCTCGGCCTGACCTTCATCATCGCGCTGCAGGGAGTCTTCCCGGCGCGCAGCTAAAAGCCAGTCTCTTTCTCTACTACACCAGAAGGGCTTCAGAGTTCAGAACTCTGGAGCCCTTACTGCTGTTTGCGCTACTATGAACGAATGACGGGTCGCGAGACAGAAACTCCTGATCGAGTTCCCCAGATTGCACCAGCCTCTGCCGCGGCGCAACCCTACGCTCTTCTGGAAGCAGATGTTTCCCTGTCACACTCCGCAATCTGGCGGCTGCAATGGGACTTTTACGCCCAGCGCGGCCTTAAGGCGTGGACCGAAGACATGGTCCCCAGCTACATCACCAACAACCCCTTCATCGCTGAGATTTATGCCCAGATCGTTGCCGGCTTCCTGGTTGACTGCATGGAACATGCGCAGAGAGAATCGCGGCCGCTTTCAACCGAAAATCCGCTGCGCATTCTGGAGTTAGGGGCCGGCACAGGCAAGTTCGCATATCTTTTTCTGCGTAAGATCACAGCGTTGCTGCAGGCAAAGAACATCGCCCCGCAGATACTGCGTTACTGCATGACCGACTGCTCTGACACCCTGCTCATTGACTGGCGCGCCAACCGCTATCTGGCAGAGTTCGTCGACCGCGGGATTCTGGAATTCGAACTACTCCGCGGCGACGAGGAGAATACTTCGCGATTCTTCCGTGGAAAAAATCCGGAACCAGCCAAACAGGCCAACGGCCCGCTGGTGGTGATCGCGAACTATGTTTTCGATAGTCTGCCTCAGGACGCTTTCATCATCAGCGACGGAAAGATCTCTGAGGCGCTGGTCACGACCACCACAAACGCGAGCGCAGCTCCAAGCGGGAGCGAAGAACGCAGCGTGCCGCTGCTCAGCGGCTTGCAACTTGCTTTCAAGAACGCGCCCCTGCCGCCAGACCGCTACGCGGACAGATCATGGAATGACATTCTCGAGCAGTATCGCTGCCGCGTGCCCGCCGCCACGGTGCTCTTTCCCTGCGCCGCCCTCAAGATGTTGCAGCAACTCGTCAATTCCAGCGACGGCAGAATGCTGGTGCTGGCCGCCGACAAGGGCTTCACCCATGAAGAAGACCTCGCGTTCAGCCAGGGGCCGCCCACGCTGGAGTTTCACGCTTCCAACCATTGTTTTTCCCAGGTTGTGAACTTTGACGCGATTTCCAAATATTTTGCCGGCAACGGCGGCGAGGCATACCTACCGCAAAAGCATTTCTCGAGCCTGAGTATCTGTGTCTTCGTCCAGCGCCGCCCGGGCGATGCGTTTTCCACAACCGGAAAAGCGTACGAACAGGCCCTTGCCGGATTTGGTCCCGATGATCTGTTCGCGCTGATGAGCTGGCTGAACGCGCACCTGGAAGAGACCTCAGTGCTGCAGGCTCTGGCGCTGCTGCGGCTCACGCGCTGGGACACAACCGCGCTGTTGCGGCTCTTCCCGGTAATCGCGCGCCAGCTTCGCAACGTCTCGGCCGAGCGCCACGACCTTCGCCACGCGGTGCTGAGCACCTGGGCCAACCACTATCCCATCAGCCCTGGCGAAAACGTGCTCGCCTTTAACTGCGGTGTGATCTTGCTGGAACTGCGCTTCTTCGCCGATGCGCTGGCCATGTTCAAAACGTCGGAACAGATCTTCGGACGCTCCGCCGCCACCAGCTACAACCTCGGCCTATGCGCCTTGGGACTGGATCGCCCGGCTGAAGCTCTGGCGTTCATGATTGAAGCCTGCGACCTGGACCCCAACTTCGAGCCGGCAAAAATCAGCCGTGCCAAGCTGGAGCGCGAAAATCCGCCCGCCTGAAATTGGTGCTCGCGGCCTTGCGAGCCCCGGCCAACCTCATTGCAGCTTATGGCGCCGCCATCTGATACTATTGCCGCCCATGATCGTGAAGGAGCAGACAGCTACTCCGGCCAGCCAGGCAAACGCCCCCGTCAGCTCGGCAACATGGTGGCCTCTGGCCGTGCTGGTGGCCATTAACGTCCTCAATTTCTATGACCGGCAAGTCGCCGGGGCCGTGGTTGAGCCTGTCCGCAAAGAGTTCTCTCTCACAGACACGCAGATCGGATGGCTCAATACCTCATTTACTATCCTCTATGGCTTGGTCGGGTTGCCGCTTGGGCGCCTCGCCGACAAGGTCAGCCGCAAAAAACTTCTTGCCATCGGCATTGCCATTTGGGCCCTGATGACAGCCAGTGCCCGCTGGATCAACAGCTACTCTTTCCTCGTCTTCGCGCGGCTAGGTGTGGGCGTGGGCGAAGCCACGGCCGCTCCCACGGCCACAAGCTGGATTGGCGATCTCTTTCCTGCGGAGAAGCGGTCTAAACCGCTGGCGCTTTTCATGCTGGGAGTTCCCGTGGGCGGCGCGCTCAGCTTTTTCTTCAGCGGGCCCATCGCCCAGAGACTCGGCTGGCGTGTTGCTATGCTGGCGGCCGCGGCCCCGGCGCTGCTGCTGATTCCGTTGCTGCTCATGCTGCACGAACCGGTGCGCGGCGCTTCAGAAAAGCATGCGCCTGTTGCCAAGGATGCGGGATCCATCTGGGCGGTCCTAAGCGTTCCCACTTTTTGGTGGATCGCCATCTCCGGGGCGCTGGTGAACTTCAATTTGTACGCGATCGCCACCTTTCTCCCGGCGTTCTTTAGCCGCACTCATCACATGGACGTGGCCTGGGCCGGAGTCACCATGGGAGTTATCTATGCCATTGGCGGAGTGCTGGGCGGCACCGTGGCCGGCGTCTGGGGTGACCGTATTGTCCACCGCAGCCGCAGCGGCCGCATGAAGATCGCCTCCATCGCCGCCCTGCTCGCCGTTCCCCTCTCGTATTTCGGAATTCACCAGGGCTACGGATCGCTCACTGTGGCGCTGCCGCTGCTCACTGTCGCCTACGGGTTGCTCAACATGTATTACGGTCTGGTCTATGCCTCGATACAGGATATTGTTGCTCCTGCTCTCCGCGGCACCAGCATGGCGATTTACTTCCTGGTGATGTATCTGGGAGGCGCGTCCTGGGGCACCCTGATCATCGGCAAGATGAGCGACCGCTTCGCCCTTCACGCGGCGCATCTGGCCGGCGTGGACAAGATCACCGAAGCGTTCAGAGCCATTGGCCTGCAGCAGGCCCTGCTGGCTATCCCAGTGCTGTCTTTCCTGTTGGCAGTTGTGTTGTGGGCCGGATCAAGAACGATTGTGCGGGATCTGCAGCGGCGGGCAGAGGGACAAGGGACCTAACCACAGAGGACACAGAGTAACACTGAGGTAGGCGACTCCACTTCATTGTGTGTTCTTCTTGATCGGTCAACTCCTAATCCAAGTTCTTCCTCTGTGTCCTCTGTGGTAAATCTGTTTATCGAATTTTGATCCCCAGGTCCCGCAACTGCGCCTCGCTCACCGGCGTGGGTGCGTCCACCATCATGTCG
>JBGPZS010000109.1:0-10007 GCA_041493865.1 Terriglobia bacterium | reverse complement strand
TCAGGGGCAGACGCGCGCTTCCGGCGAGCCGTACCTGATACATCCGCTGGAAGTTTCCCTGGTGCTGGCGGACATGAAGCTGGATTCCACGGCCATCTCCGCCGGACTGCTGCACGATGCCATTGAAGACACGCCGGTCACGCATGAAGACGTGCGACGTGAATTTGGCGATCAAGTGGTGCACATTGTGGAGGGCGTCACCAAGATCGACAAAATTGATCTGGCCAGCCGCGAGGAGCGCCAGGCGGAAAACGTGCGCAAGATGGTGCTGGCCATGGTGGATGACATCCGCGTGGTGCTGATCAAGCTGGCCGACCGCTTGCACAACATGCGTACGCTCAAACATCTGCCGGAAGAGCGAAGGCAGCAGGTAGCAAAAGAGACGCTGGAAATATACGCGCCGCTGGCGCACCGGCTGGGTATGGGCAAAGTACGCGGCGAGCTGGAAGATCTGTCATTCCGGTATGTCGATCCCATTGGCTATGACCAGGTGCGCACGGCGGTGGAATCGCGTCGCAAAGCGGGTGAAGCTTTCCTGGCCAAAGCGATCAAGATCCTGAAGCAGAAGCTCACGGAAAACGGAGTTGAAGCCAAAGTCGAGAGCCGGATCAAGCGGCTGTACAGCATCCATCAGAAGCTGTTGCGGCAGCGCATTACGGTGGACCAGGTTTACGACCTGCTGGCGGTGCGCATCATCACCAAATCAGTGAAAGATTGTTACACCGTGCTGGGGGCGATCCACCAGATGTGGCGGCCGGTGCCGGGACGCATTAAAGATTTTATCGCCATGCCGCGGCCGAACCTCTACCAGTCATTGCATACCACGGTGATCACGGAAGACGGCCACCAGTTTGAAGTGCAGATCCGCACCGAAGAGATGCACAAGATGGCGGAGGAAGGGATTGCCGCGCACTGGAAATACAAAGACGGCAGCCCGGTAAGCGCCAAAGACGAACAGCGGCTGGCCTGGCTGAGGCAGGTCGTCGAGTGGCAGCAGGACGTTAAGGACCCGAACGAGTTTCTTTCCACGCTGAAAGTCGATCTCTATCCGGAAGAGGTCTACTGTTTCACGCCGATGGGTAAGGTGGTGATCCTGCCGCGCGATGCCAGCGCGATTGATTTTGCCTATGCGATTCACACGGAGGTGGGGCACACCTGCGTAGGCGCCAAGGTGAACGGACGGATTGTGCCGCTGCGGAACAAGCTGCGCAATGGCGACGTGGTGGAGATCATGAGGCAGCCCGGTCACAATCCCAGCCGCGACTGGCTGGGGTTTGCCAAGTCCACGCGGGCGCGCAACAAGATCCGGCACTGGCTGAACATTCACCAGAGGGAGCGGGCGATCGAGATCGGCAAAAAGCTGCTGGAGAAGCAGGCGCGCAAATACCGCCTGGCGCTGAAAGATTTCAACGACAAGGAGATGGACAAGATCGGCAAGGAGTACGGGCTGGGTGGGGGGCAGGACCTGCTGGCTGGGATCGGCTACGGCAAGTATTCGGCACGGCAGGTATTGGCCAAGCTCTCACCGGAGATCTCAGAACAGACGCCGGCGGAAGAGCCGGTCAAGGCCAGCAGCACGCTGGGTACAGCGATCCGGCGGGTTTTTGGCCAGAGCGCGGACGGCGGCGCGATCAAGGTAAAGGGCTATAACGATCTTCTGGTGTATCGCGCGCGATGTTGTAATCCGATTCGCGGCGAGGCGATTGTGGGTTACGTGACGCGCGGCAAAGGCGTGGCCGTGCACGCGGTGAGCTGTCCCAACGTGAACAACCTGATGTATGAGGCTGACCGGCGGATTGCCGTGGAGTGGGCCAAGCCGCCAAAGATGAGCAAGTCCGACGGGCGTGGCACGTATCCGGTGAAGCTGACGGTCTTCTGCGATGACCGCCCGGCCATGCTGAAGCAGCTTACCGCCGTGATTTCCGACGATAACACCAATATCCGCAACATTGAGGCCCGCACCGCCGACAGCCAGGCGACCATCGACATTGTGATCGACATTGAAGACGTGAAGCACCTGGAGCGAGTGATCAGCGGGTTGAGAAAAATTCCCGGGATACACGATGTGCAGAGGTTGAATAACGTATAGCTTCCCGGCCTTTCAGATCCTTGTGATCTGAAACCCAAACCTTTGAAACACGGAGGAAAGGAGTAAGCAGAGGAAATACTCCGGGGATTGCGAAACCATTTTCCAGCCCTCCGCTTCCTCCGTTCCTCTGCGTTTCAAAAGGTGTTTTCATTTGGGGGGACGGTGGCCGTATTGCGGTCTGATTTGTTTTATCAGCGCTTATCGGCGAAAATCAGCGGCAGACCCACGGAGGGCATTCATGAGCGGCTTCACGCGTGATGTTGTTTCAACTCCTAACGCACCAAAAGCAATCGGGCCGTTTTCCCAGGCGATCAAGGCCAACGGTTTCGTTTTCATCTCCGGACAGGTAGCGCTTGACCCGGCCACGGGCAACCTGATTGAAGGCGGGATTGAGGCGCAGACGGAGCAGGTGCTGAAAAACCTTTCCGCCATTCTGCAAGCCGCTGGCAGCAGCTGGGAGAAGGTGGTAAAGACCACGGTGTTTCTGAAGAACATGTCGGAATTCGGGCAGATGAACGAGGTCTATGGAAAAGTCTGCAAGAACGCACCGCCGGCACGTTCCACGGTGGAAGTAGCTCGCCTGCCGAAGGACGTTGCTGTGGAGGTTGACGTTATCGCGCTGGCGTGAGCACTACAGGAGGAACGATGTTCCTGAAGCGATTCGCCATTCTTCTCTCCGCATTACTTGCATTCTCAATCCTTAGCCAGGCGCAAAGAGCGGATGTGTCATTTGTAGCCGGCGGGGCTTTCGCATCTGACGCCAAGGAAACGAGCACAATTATTTGTATCACCGCTCCCTGTCCTTCGCAGTTCACAATCAGGACCAGCCCCCATGTTTTCTACGAAGGGACGGGCGCTGTACGCCTGGCAAATTTCAAGCTGACTTCCCTGCATGTGGAGTTGCCAGTGGCAGGGGTCCCGTCGGCGTCATTAGGCGGGACGATAAGGATCACCAGCGTCTTTGTCACGCCTTCACTGCGGATAAAATTCGCGCCGAACCTTCCGGTTTCACCTTTTGTCAGTATTGGTGGAGGTGTGGTGCACTACAGCGTCACAAATGAAACCAACTACAAAGGCGCGCTGCAATTTGGAGGCGGAGCTGACATCAAAACGGGAATTCCGCTGCTGGGCTTCCGCGCCGAGGTCCGCGACTTTGTAACCGGGCAGCCCACCTTCGGGGTTTTGAACTCGCTGATCAGTCCGACGCAGAAGAACAATGACCGCCGGCACAATGTGCTGGTGGGAGCTGGAATCGTGTTGCGGTTCTAGAAGGCGCTTTCCGAAATCGACGTAATCGTCCCGGCCTGACCTTTCGTTACCACTACCTTTGCCGGCAAGCCGTGTTTTTTCTGTGACTCAGGTTGCGAAATCTGCATCTCAGGATTCAAGAGCCAACCAAAAAACTCAGGCTATTGCCGGCAAAGGAGCTTTAATGAAAAGCTGTTCGATTCTGTTTGTCATACTCTGTGCATCCACCTGTGCGTTGGCCCAAAAAGCCGACGTTGCGTTTGTCGTCGGCGGATCGTTTGTTTCCGATACGAAGACGACGTTCCTGGTACCCTCAACCACCCTTACTTCAACCGTCAAGACCGACCACCACCTCTTTTATGAGGGCACTTTGGGCGTGCGCCTGCTGGACGCCAAAGCGGTTTCCTTGCACGTGGAATTACCGGTAGCGGGCATCCCTTCGCAAACGCTCAAGTTTGCCAATGTTTCTTCCATCGGGCTTAACGACTTCTCCACGCTGTTCATCACGCCAGCGCTGCGGCTCAAGCTGCTGCCGGTGGCGCCGATTTCACCCTGGGTGAGCTTTGGCGGCGGATGGGCTCGCTACTCTCTCTCAGGGACAACGTCGAGCAAAGGCGCAGTACAGTATGGCGGCGGAATTGATTTCAAGCTGGCGCCGGTGCTCGGTCTCCGCGCCGAAGTGCGCGATTTTGTGACCGGCGATCCGAACTTCGGCCTGGTAAGCGTTGTAACTGGGAACGGCAATGGCGGATTGCATCATCACAATATCCTGGCCGGCGGCGGAATCGTGTTGCGGTTCTAGGAACTTGTTGCGGAGATTTAAGAGAAGTACGGCAAGGATACGCAGAAAAGCCTCCCCACGGGAGGCTTTTTATTTCTTCGAAACTCGCCTTGGCGCGACAAAAGAGCGTTGGCTACGACAAAAGACTGCGCGGCTAGACGAGTTTCAGAGTTACCGCAAACCCGGAGAAAAATCTCAGGGGCTGAAGCCGGGCAATTTCTAGCAGAGTACTGCAGGCATGAATGCCCATTCGACTCCTTCGCTTTTAGCTCAATCGCTCAGGGCAGGCTCTGCTCCACCCCGTAATGGTCTACATTTACGCTGAAAATGGCTTAGGAGGCTTTGACAATCTTGCCGGACTTCAGGCAGGTGGTGCAGACGCGCACGCGCTTGTTGGCGCCATTCACCCGCGCTCGCACGGGACGCAGATTGACGTTCCAGCGACGGCGGCTCACGTTGTGGGCGTGGCTGATCTTGTTTCCAAATTGCGGGCCTTTGCCGCAGATATCACAAACTTGTGCCATTTGAATGACTCCCAGATCTCTGACGCAGAAGGGCCTTGGGCTTCAGGTCGTAGTAGTTAAAGGTAAATTTTACAGGAAGATAGAAGGGATGGCAAATGGCATCGGGCTTGACCTGAATCTGCGTCAATCGATTGTCCATGACCGTTCTGAATCATGAAGCCAGCGTTATCCCGGAACGAGCAGCATTCTTCCGATTGCGCCCGTGAATTTATCCTGGCTCTTGATGGCAAAGTTACGGCGTAATCCTGAAAGACCGTGCAGGTGTTCAGCGAAATTCCAGGCCAGATCGCGAGCAACACGGACGTTCCAAACAGCCAGCAGCTTACCGATCTTATCGGTATCCTCGATAATCTGGCCTAAGACTCCCGTCGCCAGGAATTGCAGGACCTGAGGCAGAACAGCTTCCAGCAGGCCGTTCACGTGTTCGTAGTCCTGGTGCTCAGGAGTATTTGAGTTGAAGCCCTGATGCATCTCATCGTCAATTCGAAGCAGAGCGAACGATAAGTCGTGATTGATATGTGCGTTCATCCCCGCCAGCGCAAACTGTATGCGATCGATTCCCGCACGTTCTCTTGCTTCGAACAAGGCCTGCCATGAACTCGGGACTGGCTTTCCGGCGAGAAAGTTCGCGAGGGCCGCAAAATAAAGGTTGGCGAAGATCACGTCCAGCCGCGCAAGCCACGCCGGGTCCTGCCAGCCCTTTTGCGGAGGCATATCACGAACTTGCTGTGTTACTTTTAAATAAAGCAGGTTGAACCACCTCAACCCGTCGTTAGAGGCCAGGGCGCTGTCTAGTTTCTCCATCCACTGGATAACCTCGTCGATGGAGCCAGGCGGGTTGGAGGTGACAATCTGAAGAAGGTTGTTTTCTGCGGGGCTTGCGCTCATTTCATGTGTCTCCCAGTAATTTTGGATCCATTTTAAGGCAGCACTTGATCTTAGATATCTTATGAACGATACCCTCGGGCAATGTAGTCCCCCTATAGGGTTTCCGGCTTAGTTACTTCTGCCATGTATTTAAACGAGTTAGTAGGCGATCTGTGCACCTGTAAGTTTGCCGCAAGGCAAAAAAGGTATCTTCGCGGATAATTATTACCTGGTAGCGATTTGACAATGCAGTAACCGCGTTTTACTTTGCTTGCGGCGCAAAATCTGCGGAATCAAGGAGGCGGGAATGCAGCGCTCTCGAATGGTTTTCTTCCTGACGTTTGTGGCGGCCCTATCGTTGACCCAGGCCCTGGCCCAGGACGTTGCTTCTTTTGAAAAGCTAACCACGGTCAAGGTCCTCAAGAACGGGTTGACGGTGATTTTGTACCAGCGTCCGGAAGCTCCGGTCTTTTCTTTCTTCACCGTTGTGGACGCAGGCGCGGTACAAGACCCGCAAGGACAGTCGGGCATGGCCCACATGTTCGAGCATGAGGCCTTCAAAGGCACTGACCGCATTGGCACCACCAACTACGCCAAAGAAAAGGTCGCACTCGATAAGGTGGACCAGGCGTGGGCGGCGTACGACCGCGAAGACCGGAGAGAGAGCGGGCGCGATCCCAAGAAAGTTGCCGAACTGAAAGCGGCCTTCGACAGCGCGATGAAGGATGCCAACCAGTATGTGATTAACAACCGCTTTGGCGAGATCATTGAGCGTGAAGGCGGCGTCGGCATGAACGCCGGCACGGGCATGGACAGCACCCAGTATTTTTACTCGCTTCCAGTCAACCGTTTTGAGACCTGGGCGTATCTGGAGTCGTCGCGGTTCCGCAATCCGGTGCTGCGCGAGTTTTATAAAGAGCGCGACGTGGTACATGAAGAGCGCCGCTTGCGCACTGACAGTAATCCGATCGGCAAATTGATTGAGCAATTCCAGGCGGCTGCTTTCACCGCGCATCCCTATCAGCGTTCCGGCGTGGGCTGGCCCTCAGAATTGGACCACCTCAGCGTCGCGGAAGCCACCAAGTTTTACCGCAAATACTATGTTCCTTCGAATACGGTGATTGCTTTGGTAGGCGCGCTCAAGCCGGAGCAGGTCTTCCCTATCGTGGAAAAATATTTTGGTCCGATTGCCGCTGCCCCCAAGCCGGAACCGCTTACCACCATCGAACCCGAGCAGTTCGCCGAGCGCACGGTGATCATGCATGACAAGTCCCAGCCTTTCTATATCGAGGGCTACCACCGGCCTGCCTACTCTGACCCGGACGACGCCGTCTATGACGTGATTTCAGATTTGGTCTCGCAGGGCCGCACCTCGCGCCTGTATCGTTCCCTCGTGCGCGACAAGAAGGTCGCCGCCGCTGCCGCCGGGTTCTCCGGCCTGCCCGGCACCAAGTATCCCGGGCTATTCAGCTTTTTCGCCGTCCCGTTACCCGGACACACAGCCCAGGAGATGGGCCAGGCCATCCGCGAACAGATCGAGCGGCTGAAGAATGAAGACGTCAGCGACGAAGAACTGCTGATGGTCAAGACCCGCGCCAAAGCTGACCTGGTCCGGGGACTGGCCAACAATCAGGGCCTGGCAAGCCAGCTTGCGGTCTCTCAGCTTCGCTACGGCAACTGGCGCGAACTCTTCCGCAACGTGGAAAGAATTGACAAGGTCACCAAGGCCGACGTTCGCCGCGTAGCCAACAAGACTTTTGTGGAGCGAAACCGCACCGTGGCCATGATCGAAAACGAAACGGCACAAGCCAAAAGCGCCGCCAGCGCGCCGGCGCAGAAGGAGACGCACTGATGAAACCGAGCAGAATCTTTTTCGTCGTTCTGGCGGCCGCCCTGGGCGTGCGTGCGGCTGAAGCTCAGACCAGCGTTCCGGCCAAAGCGCAAGCTCCCGCCGCCAAAACGGCGCCGGCTGCAAAGCCACCCGCCGCTCAAGCCTCGCCGGCCACCGCAGCAAAGCAGGACCTGGCGGCTGCCGACCTTCGTGCCATCCAGAAGCCGCCGCTTCCGGAATTTCATCCCCAACAGCCGAAGCGAATACAGTTTGAGAATGGCATGGTGGTTTTCCTGCAGGAAGACCACGAATTGCCATTGATTACAGGCGCGATCACCATCCGTGGCGGCACAAAGAGCGAGCCCGAAGCCAAGACTGGTCTGGTCAGCATCTTCGGCAGCGCCTGGCGTACCGGCGGCACCAAAACCCACACTGGCGATCAGCTTGACGATCTACTGGAAGCCCGAGCAGCTCGCCTGGAAACCAGCGGCGGCCCGCTCTCAACTTTTGTCACACTCTCCTCCCTGAAAGGCGATTTCGATTTTGTGCTCGACCTGGCCAATGACTTGCTCCGCAACCCGGAGTTCCGTCAGGAGAAGATTGATCTGGGCAAAGACCAGATTAAGACTGGGATCTCCCGGCGCAATGACAGCCTGGGACAGATCGCCGGCCGCGAAGCCACCAAGATCGGATACGGCGCAAAGAGCCCTTACGCTCGCGTCCCGGAGTATGCAACCGTCGCCGCAGTCACGCGCCAGGACCTGCTGGACTGGCACACCCGCTATGTCCACCCCAACAACATGATCGTTTCCCTCGGCGGGGATTTTGATGCCGCGGCAATGGAAGCCAAACTGCGCAAACTGTTTGCCGCGTGGCCTAAGGGCACAGCCACGCCTGCGCCGGACGTGCCCATACCAGCGCCCAAATCCGGCGTGTATTTTGTGGCCAAAGACGACGTGAACCAGAGTGAGATCCGCATGATCGCCGCGGGCATCCGCCGCGACGATCCGGACTATTACGCCGTCTCCGTGATGAATGAGATCCTTGGCGGCGGTTTTTCCTCGCGCTTGTTTTCCAGCCTGCGCACCAGGGCCGGCCTGGCCTATTCCGTTGGCGGCGGGGTGTTCGCCAACTTCGATCATCCCGGGCTCACCACTCTGGTCATGGGCACCAAGAGCGGCACAACCGCACAGGCCATTGAGGGCTTGTACAACGAGATTGAAGTCATGCGCAGCCGGGGGATTACACCAGAGGAGTTACAACGCGGCAAGGACGCTATCTTGAATTCCTTCGTCTTTGAGTACGACTCCAAAGAGAAAGTCATGAACGCGCGCGCCAATTATGAGTTCCACGGCTATCCCGCCGATTTTCTGGAACGTTATCAAAAGGGCGTGGAGAAAGTGACCGCCGCCGATGTGGACCGCGTGGCGAAAAAGTATCTGGACAAAAGCAAGTTCGCCGTTCTGGTGGTGGGCAAGGCCGCTGATTTTGACAAGCCTCTGAGTTCCTTTGGCGCCGTCACCGCCCTGGACATCACAATTCCCCAGCCTGCCGCCACCGTCGCAGCGCCCGTCGCCAGCAACCCGGAAGGCAAGGCGCTTCTGGCCAAGGTGATTGCGGCTGCCGGCGGCGACGCCAAGCTGAACGCCGTTAAGACCTACCACCGCAAAGCCGCGCTCACTCTCAAGGCCCAGGGCGTTACGCTTGACGTGGAGGAGAACTCCGTGGGCGACGAAAATACTCAGCTCAAGCTCAACACCCCGAACGGTGAAATGGTAATGGTCGCCACCGCGCAGGGAGGCTTCACCTCCATGGCCGCCATGGGAGCGCCACGCGACATGCCTGCATCCCAGAGGGACGACATGCTGAAAGGGCTGCGCCGCAGAATCTGGTATATCGCCCAGCACGCAGCCGACCCGCAGTTTGTGTTCGCCGCGCAAGGCAAGGAAAAAATAGGCGACATCGAAGCTTCCTTGCTCGATATCAGCTACGGCGGCGATCAGTTGCGCTGGTTCGTGGATGAAAAGACCGGACACGTTTTGCGCACTCAGTATCAGGGCAACAGCCCCACCGGGCCTGATACCGTGGTGGTGGATTACTCTGATTTCAAAACAGTGGACGGCGTGAGTGTGGCCTTCCATGAAGAACTAACCAGCAACGGCAAGCCAAGCATGGGCGTTGCCGTCAGCAGCATAGAGATCAACGCCGCAGTGGACCCTAAGGTATTCGACAAGCCGCAGAATTAAACGAACGCCAGTGGCGGGAAAAGCGCGAGTAGCCGGAAAGTCCTGGGCAGGGCAGCCGCAAGATGCAGCTACCCTGCCTTCAGTCGTCTTAGGTCGCGGGTTCTTAGGTCACGGGTTCAGCGTTCGGGTTTCTCGGCTCGCTGTGGATAGGCGGCCACTCCTTGAGAGTGTCCGTGTCCCACCGATGGAGCTTGAGAAGTTCGGCAGAGAGAATCAATGCCGGTTCAAAGCGAAGAGAGAGCTGGGTCCGGTCGTGGAAGCGGATGGCCAGGGTGTTTTCGTCGGCTGAGGTGTAGAAACGTACCCGCTGCACCGTCCGGCCTTTCATCTGCGGAAATTCCACGATCCTGCGCCCCGGCAGTCCTTGCTCCTTGAGGTCGAATTCTTTGCCGGGCTCGGGGCGCTTCGGCAGCTCGGACAC
>JBGPZS010000548.1:0-2750 GCA_041493865.1 Terriglobia bacterium | reverse complement strand
TACCGGCAGTTTATGGATGGACCCGCGCCCGCGTTTTGCCCAGGCGGCCAAAGGTGTGGGGCACGTGCAGGCCATCATTGATTTTGACGGTCTCTGCCGCAGCATTCCCGTGCAGGAACCAAGCGTTGAAGGATTACGGCCTGCATTTGCAATCGCGCTCGCTGCACTGGTCCAGCCGAATGCGGCGGCGATGCCGGACATCTCTCATGCAAACGCGCCCGGCGTCGAGCACTTGGCCGCTTTCCCGCCGCTGCTGATCGACTTCCGGCCTCAGTTTGAGCCCGGGCAGCCGAATCCGCCGTTCGTTGTAGTCTCCGCCGGCGATCTTCTTGCCGGCAAGCGCGCCGAGCAGCTAACAGGCAAGGCAGTATTGATCGGCTTCGGCGCCATCGACATCAGTGACCGCCTGATCACTCCCGTGAGCAACCAGCTTCCCATGCCGGGCGTGGAAATCAACGCCAACGTGGCGGACATGGTGCTGAGCGGCAGAGTATTGTCACAGCTTGGCGGTCCGGAACAGCTCTTGCTGCTGGTCTTGATGAGCGCCGTCGCGCTCTGGGTGGTGGTGCGTTACCCTGGCGTGCGCGGGCTTCTGCTGCTCATCGCCATGCTGGCCGGCGGATATCTGGCGGCGTATTTTCTGTTTCGCGACTTTCATCGACTGCTGTCGTACGGTCCGCTGCTGGTTGCAGGCGTGCTTGCCGCACCCATTGCGCAACTGGAAAACCTGCTCATCGTGGACCGCGAAGTCACATCGCGCCTGCAGCAACTGCGCCTGGCCATCAGCCCGCACTTCGGACATCTAAAGCCGCCGCAATCGGGCGCTGATTCCACCCGCTGGCCTGCATCCGGCCGGCTGCACTGGAAGCTGGCAGCGCTCAAGGAACTTCAGGCGGAACTTTCATCGCTCTATTCCTTCAACCAGACTCTGCTGGAGACCATGAGTGAAGGCCTTGCGGTCTATGGCGCTGACGGTGCTCTCCTCTTCAGCAATGAAACCTGGAAGAAGTTTTCTGAACGGCAGGCCGTTGTCATGGACAAGCTCTCCAGCGTGGCCCAACTTGCCGGAGGCTGGCGTGAGCTGGCGGACTTGCCGCCGGAAGCCGCGTCCTGGGCGGAAAACGAGGTCCCGCTGGGCGAGGAGTTATGGCTCTTCCGCGCTGTCCGTCTGCCCTGGACTTCATTTGCTGAAGCGGGCGCTCTGCTGCTGATTGCGGAAGACATCACCGCCCAGCGCCAGAGAGACCAGGCGCGTTCCGAAGCGCTGAGCTTTGTCACGCATGAGCTGCGCACGCCGCTCATCTCCATTCAAGGCTTCTCTGAACTCTTGATGCGCTATCCCAATTCTCCCGCCACGCGCGAAGCTCCCTCCACCATTTTTCGCGAGACCAACCGCCTGGTGGCCATGATCAACACTTACCTTGAAGTGTTGCGCCTAGACGCAGGAGCGCGGCCGCTGCGCCCCGCTCGCACCAATATCCGCGCCATGGTGGAGCACGTGGAAAAAGTGGTGCAGCCGCTGGCTTCTTCCGCCAAAGTCACGGTCCGGGTGGAGCTGGATTGCGAAGACGAATTTGTGTTCTGCGATGAGACGCTGATTTCCGGCGCTCTCCTCAACCTGGTCAGCAATGCCATCAAGTACGGCGCTGGCGGAACACAGGTCCTGGTTCGCGTCAGCACCAGCGGCCAGGAAGTGCAGTTTGAAGTGCACAATTTCGGCCCGATCATTGCCGAATCTGAGCTGGAACAACTGTTTGAGCGTTTCTATCGCCCCGCCCACAGTGAATCCATCCCCGGATGGGGCCTGGGGCTGAGTTTTGTCCGCCGCATATCGCAGCAACACGGCGGAAGGGTCCAGGTAAGCAGCAACCAAACCACTGGCACCACGTTCGCATTTACTCTGCCTCGTGGCGCCTGTGAAGTGACAGAGGTGGCACCATGAAAAACAAATCGGTCGTTACAGTAATTGGCTTTGTGCTGGTTTGCGCGTGCGCTGTTGCCCAGCAGGCCCCGCCTGCAACCGTCAGCGCGCCCTATGCCGGCGCAACCATTTCCGATTTCAAGGGAAAAGTCGGCATTCAGCTTCCTGCGCAGGCTTTCAGCGCTCCCGTCAGGGGTGAGGTCCTGCCGCCCGATACAACGGTGAACACGGACGATGGACGCCTGCTGTTGAAACTCTCTGACGGCAGTGATGTGCTGGTGCGTCCGCACACCAAGCTGTTGTTGAAGCAGCCGGAGACCAGTGGCTGGAAATATTTTCAGGTGTTGATCGGCCGCGTGCGCACGCAGATCCAAAAGCGTCTTGGTGGATCGCCGGCATTTCAGATCGGCACGCCCAGCGCCGTCATCTCCGTGCGCGGGACCAAGTTTGATGTCGAGGTGGACCGCCGCGGCTTCACCCAGGTGGATGTGGATGAAGGCGTGGTCGAGCTTGAAGCCGTCACTGGACGCGGCGAAGCCGTGATGATTACCGCCGGCTTCTCCAGCCGCGTAGGCATGGAGACCGGCCCGGAGGTCCCTCGCCCAACGCAGGAATTGCGTCCGCGGCTTGACCGCCCCAGCCGCAGGGACAACGGTGGCTCCATCTCCGACGATGACGATCCCATCAAGAACCTGCGCGCCTCCGATCAGCACGATTCCGGCGACCATCACGGCGGCGATTCGTCCGGTTCTGACAGTGGCAGCCACTCCTCTGGCTCCGATAGCGGCGACCATCAGTCAGGCTCCAGTTCGGATGGCGGCCAGTCCGG
>JBGPZS010000316.1:0-5042 GCA_041493865.1 Terriglobia bacterium | reverse complement strand
CGCTGGAACAAGCGGCTCTTCCGCTGAGGTTCGCGTTTATCGCGGTATTCCCTACGCGGCCCCGCCTGTTGGGGATTTACGTTGGAAAGCGCCGCAGCCGCCGGCATCGTGGCAAGGCGTACGGCAAGCCACGGAGTTTTCCAATGCCTGCTGGCAAACGCAGTATCCGGCCGCGGTGGCAATCTACCAGGCCAAACTTCCGCCGCTCAGCGAAGATTGCCTGTACCTGAATATCTGGACCAGCGCGAAATCCGCCAAAGACCGCTTGCCCGTGATGGTTTGGATCCACGGCGGAGGTTTTACCCGCGGCTCCGCGGGCACTCGCTCTTATGACGGCGAAGTGCTGGCCCGCAAAGGCGCGGTCATTGTGACCATCAACTATCGCCTGGGAATCTTTGGGTTCTTCGCCCATCCTGAGTTGAGCGCCGAATCCGGGCACCACGCTTCAGGAAGCTACGCTCTGCTGGACCAGATCGCGGCATTGCAATGGGTGCAGAAAAACATTGCAGCCTTCGGCGGCGATCCCGGCCGCGTGACGATCTTCGGCGAGTCGGCCGGTTCGTGGGCGGTGAACGCGCTCATGGCCAGTCCGCTGGCGAAGGGGCTGTTTCATCGCGCGATCGGGGAGAGCGGCGGCTCGTTTGCTCCCATGAAGACCTTGGCTGACGCCGAAAAAGATGGAGCAAAGCTGGCGGCGTCAATGACATCTGAGCCTCCCACAGCGGTAAAGGAAGCGACCGGACAAAAACCGGCTTCAACAGATGTCTTGAAAGCCTTGCGCGCCAAACCTGCGGAAGAGCTGTTGAAAGCGTCTGATGCTGAAACCGTTCGGCCCATGGTGGATGGATGGGTCTTGCCGCAGGACATCGCAACAATTTTTGCGCAGGGCAAGCAGAACGATATACCGCTCATCGTGGGATATAACGCGGATGAAGGCACAACGCTGGCGCCGCAGGGCGCGAACCTGAAGGCCGTGATGTTCGTGGGCGGAATCTATCAGCGGTACGGGGCGCAGGCCGACCAGATGCTCAAAATCTATCCTGGGGCATCGGACGAACAGGCCGTCACGTCTTTTTACTCAGCCTACCGTGACCAGGCCTTTGGCTGGGAGATGCGCACATGGGCGCGCCAAGCCACCAGGACCGGACATCAGCCGGCTTATCTTTACTACTTCAGCCGCCGGCCACCGGGTCCGCAGAGTACCAAGCTGCGTGCGTTCCATGCTGCTGAGATCGCATATGTCTTCGGGACATTCGTATGGCCCTTCCCCTGGGAAGATGCCGACAAGAAACTCAGTGACACCATCACCAGCTACTGGGTGAATTTTGCCGCTACCGGCAATCCGAACGGCGGCAGTCTGGCCAAATGGCCCGCCTACAACGCGAAAGACGATCAGGCGCTGGAATTCGGCGACCAGATCGCTGTCCGCTCAGAAGTCAACAAAGCTGGCCTCGATTTCTTTGACGGCTATTACCAGTCGCTGGCGGAAACAAAAAAAGACGGCGCAGCGGCAACGGCCAAGTAGCAGCCAAGCGAACGTAACAGACGTTTGTAGATGCGATCACCAGGATCAAATCCAGGCCGATTCGCTATAATCCGGCTTGTCTGCGTCGATAAAGAATCAAATGGCCCACGGTTTCAGTTGCTAATTTTGGCAGCCAGCAAGATCTATTGCGCAAAATCAAAAGCCCCGTCTAGAGGACGGGGCTGGTGTCTTTTTCGCGCAGAAAACTAGGCCTTCGCGGCAGCCTCAGCCGGCTCTACCAGCACAAAACGCCCGCCCGAACCTTTGTCCACGAACTTGATGGTGCCCGTGACCTTGGCGAAGAGAGTGTCATCTTTACCGCGTCCAACGTTGGCGCCGGGCTTGATTCGAGTGCCGCGCTGGCGGACGATGATCGTGCCGCCGGGAACAAGCTGACCTCCGAACGCCTTAACACCTAACCGCTGGGCGTTGGAGTCACGCCCGTTTCTGGAACTGCCTAAACCTTTTTTGTGTGCCATAACGAATCCTTGTCTTTATCCAGGGGCTGAAGCCCACTCTTAAAGTGTTTCTATTGGCCCGACTTGAAGTCGTGCCCTGATACATGTCTCGCAGGTTCCGCAAATCACGTAACCCCGAAGCTTTATTTCTTTTTGCCCTTGCCGACAGACTTTTTGGCCGCGCTCTTCTTGGCTGCCTTGGGCTTGCTCTTGGCCTTCGCGGACTTTGCCGGTGTCTCGCCGTCAGCGGCAGGCTTTGCCTTCTTGGGCTTGCGGGCCGCAAGCTCAGGAGCGGTAAAGCGCTCGCCGTCAAAAGCGATTTCAGTAATCCTTACCGCGGTAAACGGCTGGCGATGTCCGTAAATCTTCTTGTACTGTTTCTTCCGCTTGAAGTGGAAGACCAGGATCTTGCCGGCGCGCCCGCCTTCCATCACCTGACCGCTGACCACGGCTCCGGCGCCTGGCCCGATCGTGCCTTCCTGGGCGGAAACGGCAAGAACATCATTGAATTCAATGGTATCGCCGTCAGCGGCGGGCAGCTTCTCAATTTTCACGACGTCGCCGGGTGCGACGCGGTATTGCTTTCCCCCGGCGCGAATTACCGCGTACATAACTCTCTCCATCGCCCTTTTAAAACGCTTGGCTCAAAAGGACTTATATTGGGCTTGTAAGATTGCTTTGCAGCCATGCTCAACAGGCAGGAATCTCCACCAGTGGCAAACCTTGTAATTTTAACGTGATAGGGCCGTTTGGGTCAAATTCTAGAGCGATCTAAACGTGAGCGTGTAAGTACGTTCGCCAGAAAAAATACGCCGTCATGCTGAAGCCGATCGCAATCACAAGGAAGCGTACTGTTTTCGGGTTCATCTTCTGCGCATACCAGGCGCCGGCGTATCCACCCAAAGCTCCGCCAAAGACCATGAGCAGGGCCTGCCGCCAGAACACCGCATGGGCAAAGATAAACACTATCACCGCCACCGCGTTACCGCACGTGGCCAGCAGCGTCTTCAGGCCGTTCATGCTGTGTATGTTTTCCAGCCCCATCATGGAGAGCAGGGCCAGCATCACGATTCCCACTCCGGCGCCAAAGTATCCGATATAGATTGCCACGCACAATTGCAGTACCGTGACTCCCACCACGCGCCAGAAAGAGGGGCCGCCTTCAGAATGGTGCCGGTTCACCCACGCTGTGACTTTGCCGCCAAAGTTAAACAGTAGCGTGGCGCCCAGGAGCAGCCAGGGGACCATCTTGTCGAAGGTGGATTGCCTCGTCTTCAAAAGCAGCATGGAGCCAACAACACTCCCCAGAAACGTAATCACGATCAGCGGCAAGATGCGTTTGAGCAGGTCACCGCTAAGCGCTTTGCGATACGCTCCCGTAGACGCCAATGTTCCCGGCCACAAGGCAACGGTATTGGTGGCATTGGCGTTGATCGAGGGCATCCCGGTAAACAATAACGCGGGAAAAGCGATAAAGCCGCCTCCTCCAGCTACCGAGTTGACGGCTCCACCGAGGAGTGCGGCGCAAAAAAGAAGAATGATTTCAGAGGTGCTCACAAAGTAGTCTATCGAATTCCAGATCTGTTGGATGATGCAGGGTCCGTGTTCGCTTCCGTTTTATCTCTCTTTGTAGCGCAATTTCATGGCTCCGATCGTCACCAGCAGCGCCAGGGTCACCGCATTGGCCAGAATGATGGGCATGGCCCCTAAACGGATACCGTAAGCCAGCCAAAGTGCCACACCGGCGGAAAAGGTAATCAGCATCCCCCAGGAAAGATCGCGGCAACTCTTGCTGTGCCATGCCTTGAACACCTGGGGCACGAAAGAAACGGTGGTCAACGTTCCGGCAACAAAGCCAAGCAGCATAGTCAAGCGCATGTGTGGGTCACTTCCATGTGTGGTGCTACGATTACTTTACCCGAGAAGGTTAGAATTATTTTTCATCCAGCTCCTCTTCTTCAGCATCTGCATGGCAACCTCTTGATGGAGAGACACTCATGCCAGAAAAAGCCGCCTTTTTCACTTTCTTGTTCGCTGCTTTCATGCTCAACATTGCGCCCGGGCCAGACATGCTTTATGTGATCGGGCGCAGCGTGGGCCAGGGGCGCAAAGCCGGTGTTGTGTCTTCGCTGGGCGTTTTCGTTGGCTGCTGGGCCCACATCCTGGCTGCCGCTTTTGGCATTGCCGCCCTGCTGCGTTCTTCTCCGCTGGCATTTAACGTGGTCCGCTACGCCGGTGCGGCCTACCTGATCTATCTGGGAACCAGAATGGTTACGAAAAAGAACGATCTCTCCTCTCAGCAGCTCAAGCCTGAGGGGCTCGCCAGGATCTTCCGCCAGGGCGCGATCACCAATGTGCTCAACCCGAAAGTCGCGATCTTTTTTCTAGCCTTTCTGCCTCAGTTCATTGACGCACGCCGCGGCAGCGTCGTCTTGCAAATCCTGTTGTTGGGCCTGATCTTTAACGTAGGTGGGACACTGGTCAACCTGGCCGTTGCTTATGCCGGCGGCACTCTGGGAGAGCTGCTGCGCCGTAACCAGCGCCTGGCGCGCCTGCAGCAGTGGTTCACCGGGTTCGTCTTTATCGGTCTGGGAGTGCGGCTGGCGTGGCAGAGAAGGTAGTCCTAAATGAAAAAGAGCACGCACAAACTGCCTGCGTGCCCTGTTTTCCTAACGTCAATTCCCGACTACATCAAAAACTCTTTCGTCTGCCGCGTGATGGGATGTTGTTTCTCCTCCAGCTCGTTCTTGACCTGGTTCAGGCCATAAACCAGCCGTTCAAATTCCTGAGACATGTTGCGGAAGAGCGGCGCCACTTTGGCGTATTCAAAATGCTCGAATTTCGAAACAATGTAGTAGCTTTCTTTGCCGGCCTTCACAAAGTCGATCAGCCCTTCCATCCTTTGCCGGCGCAGGCGGTAGTGGTTCAGTCCCTCGGGAAACATGCCGGTAAAGAAGAGGGAATAATCGCCGATGTGCTTGCGCACCTGGCGTTCACGGTCAAATGACGACGCGGGACCATAGACGGGATCCGACTCCAGCAGCATCTCGCCCAGATCG
>JBGPZS010000462.1:0-3717 GCA_041493865.1 Terriglobia bacterium | reverse complement strand
CATGCATGCCAAGGTGCATGAGTTATTCGAAATTGTTACTGGGCTTAAGCGCAGGCACCAAGAGGAGGCGATTCGGAACTATGCTGATCATAAAATGTTAAGCCTGGACATTGAGCGCGTGGATAACATATACCTCTGGTTTGTCAACTTAAAGGAGCGGAGCCTGCGCCTGAAGAAGACGTGAGGAGCAAAGAGGACGCTCACTCTGGTAAATTTCTTCCAAAAAGTGCTTATGCTTCCGTAGGCGTACTGACCGTGGCAGCGGCCGCTGCTTCTTCGCCGCTCACAGTGGCCGCGCGATGGATGCGCAGCTTGCCTGTCTCAAAGACCTTGGTCATGGCCGCTACGACCGTGGGATCAAATTTGGTTGCGGCCAGAGAATTGATGATGCGGATCACATATTCCGGGTCCATCGCGGCCTGATACGGGCGGTTGGTGGTCATGGCATCAAAGGTGTCCGCCACCATGATAATGCGGGGCATCAGAGGAATCTGGTCGCCTTTGAGGCCGTAAGGATAGCCACGCCCGTCGAGCGATTCATGGTGCAGTTCAATGCCCGGCAGCATGTCACGCAGCGCTTCCACAGGACGCAGAATCGCCGCCCCCTTGGTGGTGTGCGTTTTCATGACTTCGAATTCTTCCGGCGTGAGCGCGCCCGGCTTCTTCAGGATGCGGTCTTCAATGCCGATCTTGCCTACATCATGCAGTTGGGCGGAGATGCGGATTTTATCGACATCTTCTTCTTTCAGGCCCATTTCCGTGGCGATCAGAAGGGAATAGCGCGTCACGCGGTCAGAGTGGCCGCGCGTGTACGGATCCTTTTCGTCGACCGCGCCGGCCAGCATCTGGATGGAGTTGAGGAAGAGCGTGCGGTTTTCCTGGGCCGCCTTCTTCAACTCATCGACGAACTGCTCCAGGTCGTCCGTCATGGTGTTGAAGGTGTGCGCCAGCTCGCCGAACTCCGTGCGGCTCTTCAGGCGCACGCGGTGGGAAAAGTCGCCGCCGGCAATGGTGCGGCTGGATTCCGTGAGCACGTGTAGCGGCGTGGTGAGACGTCGCGCGGCCCAGATGCCCACAAAGATGCTGAAGGCAATGGCAATTAATGCAGCGCGAATGGCGTCACGGCGCATGTCAGTAATATCAATGTAGGCTTCTTCCTGGGTCTTTTGCGCCACCACCGCCCAGCCCAGACCGGCCACGGGGAAGTATGTGCCCAGCATAGGAACGCGGTTCTTGCCTTCCTGGACCGTGTAATCCATGGTCACGGCAAGGGGCACAATGCGCTTCTGCTCGACAAAATTTTTCACCAGGTCGTTGGCGTTCATGTCCTGGCCGGTGGCATAGCGGGAACTGGGCGAGGCCACCAGGCGGCCGGAGCGGTCGACAACAAAAGTGTCCAGGTTCTGCTGGTTCTTGGCTTCCTGGAGTTGTTTCACCAGATATTGCAGGTCAATCACCAGCTCCAGCGATCCGAGATAGATGTGCTGGTCATTCAGCACCGGCTTACCCACCACCATGACCGTGCGGGTCTGCTTGCCGGAGCCAACGGAGAGCGGTTCTCCGCTGTATTCGCGCCCGGCATGGGCGGCAGCCAGACCGCGATCCAGCTCTTTTTCCAGGAAGGTATCAGGATCGATTGTGCCCACGGCCATCATGAACTGGTTTTCCGTATTGACCAGCCGGGCGTAAGGGACAATGGAGTCCGGGTCACCGATGTAATTCTGCAGCAGGGCCTTTACGTCCGCCGATTCAACGTTCTTCCCGCTCAAATTGCCGCCGCTGGTGACCTTGATGGAGTAGGCAAGACTGGAGAGGGTGGAGCTGATGTCCTTCTCACGCTGCGCAATCGACTGCGCCAGCGTGGTGGTCACGTTGTTCTGCAGCAGCTTCTCATTGCTTCCCAGCGTTTCGCGGTTCCGCTCCACCATTTTCGTGGCGTAGAAATAAAGCGGCACCACACCCACCGCGATCAACACGACGAGAATCAGGTACAGAATCGGTATCCGAGCCGGCAACGGCAGTTTCATAGAGCCAGAGGCGTAATTCTCAAATTGTATGACGAAATCACTGTAAGTCTAACCAAAAAAGCGGTTTCCTAACGATTACGGAAGTACTCCTTACCCCGGCGGAGTATCCACCCAGTCAAGCGTGCTGGGGACGGGAGCAAATAAGCTGAGATCAGCCGGGTCTGGAGCAGCTCAAAGAGTACGAGCGGCTCAAACCGATGCATACAGTGACAGGCGCTGGCGTTTCGTATTGCCGGTCATATAGGGGCCGGTGACTTTTCGGAGGGCTTGGCGCGCCCGGGCGGCTTCTAAAGATCGCTTAAAGTGAACGGCTCTAAAGACCGGGCGAAGCCGGTTTATCACTATTTGCGTTTCCTGTTTCCTGCTGCGCTGGTACGGGTTTCTGTTGGGGATTGCCGCTGGGCGTGATCAGGTAGATAAGGCAAAGCATGGCAAGTATCAGAATGCTTCCCCAAAGCAGCAATTGCTTGCGTTCCTTCGAACTCAAGCGAAAGTTCGCGCTACGGTTTTTTTCAATGACCATTGGGTTATGGATCCACAATCCGTCCTCGCTACGCGAAAAGCTAAGGTGTCAGATCACTGGATTTGAGGGCTTGAAAATCTTTCCCCGGGTCTTGCTTCCGGCGCCCCCTCCTTGTTCGACCTCCTGTTTAGGTCTCAGCAGAGCCAAAAACTGAGCAGGTCACACTGGAAACGTGACTCACTATAGAGATGTAGTGGCAGGCTCCATGCCGGTTTGATATAGGGTGTGCAAAAGAATTCTTTTGATAAAGAATTCCTTATCATGCCAACCGAAACGCCGGAATCGAATAGATTGTCAAAGATCTTACTCTGACTGGTATCGGCCAGAAAAATCAAAACCAGAAACCGCGAACCACCAACAAACCTTTTAGGTCAGCCAGCCTCGCCTCAAGCCGCCCTCGCCCATCCCGGCGGCCCGTGCGTCCGTGCACTGGTAACACAACAATTTCGGCAATTCTTCCCGTTTGCTCGATCTGCGCTCAGATGCGTAAATCTGCGGCGACCATCACCGCTTTCCAATTCCGGCGATTACCAATTTTGGCAATTTTGGCAATCTCCTACCCTACCCCTATGGCCTCAACTATGATTCCGAAAGACTTAGCTCCTGTCATCCCAGCCACTCCAACTTAAATCGCTCCCCAATCCCGTTAAATCCCTCATCAATCGGCTCGTTTTTCATTACCAACTAAGCCTTTACCGCCACACCGGGTTGCCGCCGCCCCAGGAGCGTTAGTTCACTCTCGGCGCCTGGACCGGTATGAAGTTGATTCGCACAGGTTCACCCAGACCGTGCTGTTCCGCAACGCTCTTCTGGACTTTCTGCAGCGTCTCGGTGAACTCCTCGACCGAGATCATTCCCAAGTCACCGTGCTGATCGCACCTGAAGCGGACTCTCGTCTGGTTTGTTTCCACCTCCAACTCTTCGCGGCACTCCGGGCACAGCATCAAAACCTGGACCTTGTTGGTATCCTTGTGCACCTTCATGGAAAACATGATTGTCATACTGCCTCATCTTTCGAATACTCGTTCTTTCCGTAATGAGTCAGTTTGAAATAAAAGGTGGAATCAACTGACGGATTCTTAAAGTTCGTCATCCCGAGGGCCGTAAGCGAGCAAGCGTTTTCGGGTTCCCATTCGCGCCCGTTTTTGGCGTGAATGGGCAGAGCTT
>JBGPZS010000189.1:0-7386 GCA_041493865.1 Terriglobia bacterium | reverse complement strand
GATCAGGCGTAGCGGCTATTATCCCGACCCGAAGCTGCGGCTGATCAAGCGCGGCGCGGCTGAGTTTGAGTTGCGTGACGTGCATGAAGACATGAAGATGCAAGGCGAACTGGGACATGTAATCGGCGACCTGATTCACCACGCATATCCCACATTGGAAAGTTTTATCGAGCACGCAAACCGGTATTCGTCGCTCGGAGCGGACATGGTGGTGCGGGAGCGCAAAGTCGGGTTCAGCGTGGTGAACATCGTGTTCCGTCCGCTGGTGCGATTTATCTGGGCGTATTTCTTCCGCGGCGGATTTCTGGATGGCCGCGAGGGCCTGCTGGTGCTGATGAACCACGCAGCGTATGTGAGCTGGAAGTATGCCAAGGCGTGGGAGAAGTCGAGGAAGATTGGGTGAGCGAAAACCAAAAACAAAAGCTTCACCACGGAGGCACCCACCCCACCAAGCCAGTGGGATTGTTGGGGGGCCCGGAATCGCCGGAAATGCAGGTGGCATCCTTGCGCCGATAGGAAGGTTCTAGACTGTAGGGCTCCCGGTCCTCACCAAAGCGGAACGACATGGCTCGACTACTATCAGTGAACGTCGGACTTCCACGCGACATTGAGTGGAAGGGCCGGACTGTGCACACCGGGATATGGAAGGATCCGGTGCGCGGCCGATGTCGGGTCGGGCGGTTGAATCTCGAAGGAGACGGTCAAGGCGATCTGGCCGGGCACGGAGGTGAGCAGCGCGCCGTCTTCGTCTACCAGATCGAATCGTATCGCTATTGGCAGGAGCAGCTGAAGAGGGCCGACTTCGTCCACGGACAATTCGGCGAGAACTTCACGATCGAAGGATTGCCCGACGACGCCGTGTGCATCGGCGACCGTTATCAGATCGGCAGCGCACTGTTTGAGGTCACTCAACCACGCGTTACCTGCTATCGCGTCGGCATTCGGATGAACGAGCCCCGGATGCCGGCACTGCTGACATCCGGCGGACGGCCCGGGTTCTACTTCCGCATCCTGCAGGAGGGCGAGGTGGGCGCTGGCGACGAGATCGTGAACGTTGGAGAGGCGGACGAGCGAATGACCGTTGCAGAGATCAACTCGCTCCTCTATTCGCCCAATCATCCACGCGATCGACTGGAGCGCGCTTTACGAATCAAAGCGCTTTCGCCAGGATGGCGGTCATCGTTCGCGGCGATATTGCAGAGCCAAACGACTGGCGCGGAAAGTGGGAACGCGGGGCTCGCGCCGGCAGCAGCTGCACATCCGGCTGCACCAGGCTTTCGGCCGCTTTTGGTTACGGAGATCAATCATGAGTCCGAGGACGTTCTCTCGCTGACAATGCAGAGTCGGGACGGTCAGCCGCTGCAAGCGCCGCTACCAGGCCAGTATGTGGTCGTGCGTCTTCAGGTGAGCGCCGGCGGCCGGCCACTTTTTCGCAGCTATTCGCTCTCAGGTCCTGCTTCGACGGAGCATTATCGAATCAGCGTGAAGATTGAGCCGAATGGAACGGCTGGAACCTACTTGCGTGAGCATGTCCGCGTGGGCGATGCGCTTGACGTCAGCTCGCCGCGGGGAAGCTTCATTCTGCAGCCGGGAGAGCGGCCGGTGGTGCTGCTCAGCGCGGGAATCGGGGCGACGCCTGTTCTCGCGATGCTGCACACGCTGGCGACGGCGCGCTCGACACGACAAGTCTTGTGGCTGCACGCGGCCCGCGACCGGCAGCATCATCCATTCGCCGCAGAGGTCCGCCATCTCTTGCCCGCGCTCACGCACATCCGCAGCTATGTTTGTTACAGCAGGCCGGGCTCAGACGACAAGATGGGTGAGGATTTCGACGCTACCGGTCACCTCTCGCGATCGGTCTTCGACGAGGTCGGCGTCCCGCGCGAGGCGGATGTCTACCTCTGCGGGCCGACTCGCTTCATGGCAGACATGAAAGAGGCTCTGGCAACGCTGGGTATGGCGCCGGAGCGGATTCACGCGGAAATCTTCAACGGGAGCGAATCGATGACCCCGGGTGTTGTTGGCGCAGCGACGCGAGCCCCGCATCTGCCCAAGGACGACGCCAACACTGGTCCGATGGTATCGTTCGCACGCAGTGGCATCGCCGCACACTGGAATCCGTCGACCTACCAGAGCATTTTGGAGCTGGCCGAGGCGTGCGATGTCCCGGTCCGTTGGTCGTGCCGGACCGGTGTTTGTCACAACTGTGAGAGCGGTTTGGTTTCGGGGGAGGTCGCCTACGGACCGGAGCCGCTCGAAAAGCCTGCCGACGGCAACCTACTTATTTGCTGCTCACAACCGATTCGCGACGTAGTCATCGATTTGTGAAGCCTAACCAGGACTCGATTGCGTGCGGCGATATAAGAGAACTCCCTGAAGCGGCATGGCAGTGGAAACATTCTCGGGGTCCTTCGACTCACCCTCGCATCGTTCCTCGCTCGGGTTTCGCTCAGGATGACAGCTCTTGAGTGATGCTTTTCCTAAAAATAATCTTGACAGTCTTCAGCCTATATGAAACAGTCAAACGTGAATGTTTTCAACGAATGAAGCAGCAAAGAAACTTGGGCTGGCGGCCGCAACCCTGAGCCGGTACATCATCCTGGGGAAAGTACCTGCCCCGAAAGTTGTGCAGGCGGGATTGTCGACCGTGCATGCCTGGACGGAGGAAGAAATTGAGGCCGTCCGCAAGCTCTTGCCGAAGATCGCTAACGGCCGGAAGATTAGATATCAAAAGCTACGGGAGAAACAAAAGGCACAGGCGGGAGTGCCTGTGCCACAGAAGAAAACGAAAAGCACCAAAAAGAAGTAAAACCACAACCTAACGGGCGGCGCCCGGTGTATCTAGCACCGAACGCGCCCTAACCGAAGTCCACCTGCTCGGAGGCAGGCAAACGATGGCTGTTCATAAAGCTACCCGCTCCAATCCTTTGGCGCAACCCAAGCCCAAACCCACGCGCCGCCGCCCCAACCCGCAACCTCATCACTCGCAAACAAAAGATCCGCAAGCACAAGATCTGCAAATGAAAGACCCGCACCTGAAATCCCAGTTGCTTGAAACCCTGCGTCATCTGAACCGCGGCTTCGGCGTCGCGTTGGGCGCTTTTGACCGGCTGCAACGGCAGGACCGCCTGCACAAGCCGGGCATTTTCCCTTACGACTGCCTGCACGGCTATCGCAACCGCACCGAGGAACTGCGCGCCCTGGCCAACCGCGACCTGCTCCGCCTGTTTGCCGGACGCGAAGACCAGGATGCCGAACGCTTTGGCCGCCTGTTAAAGCGGTGGGGAGAGACACAATAGCCACAAGGGGAAGATCTGGTTTAACAGGTCTTCCCTTCTTCACTCTGCAATCTTTTCCTGCTTGATTCCACAACCAGCCTGCGCTAGAATAGCGAAGAAAACACGGCATGGTGTAGCTTTTGGCCAGATGCAAAACTGACCAGCGCAACGGAGTGTCCCGTTGCGTTTTGTTCTTTGTGGGTTGTAACCCTCTGCCGATGCTCTCAGCCTAACCTTGGGTGACATTCCACCCCGTCACGCGAGAACCGCGCGTGGCGTGGGCCCCGGGATTGGGTGACCTTGGGTGAAATTGGGTGAACACGGGGGGCAGGGGGCGGGGGTCGGCTGAAGGTACAGGCAGAAGGCCATGAGGAGATTGCCAGAATTGCCAAAATCGGGTAATCGCCGAAATTGGAAAGGCAAAACTCTTACCACGGACCAACACGGATGACACGGATCAGAACGAGAACCGGTTATCGCGCGACCAACCGGGAGTGACCTTTGTGGTCAACTACTTAGCACTCCTGTAACTGTGATTCGAGGGGCGAAATGGCTATTCTTGACCGCATGGCACGACGAAATGTTACCGCATTTGCCTTGTTGGCATTGTTGATGGCGATACTGGTCACAGGACTGGAGGCGCAGGAGTCACTGGGCGATGCTGCGCGCAGGGTCCGCGCGCGAAAAGGCGACGATACTTCCTCCGCCGCGGGTAAGACGGCTTCCACGGGTAAGACGGCGAATCGGCAGCCTGCGAGCGCGGCCGACCGCAATGCCGACCTGAATGCCACCATGACTGCGCTGGCCGAGCGGGATGAAGCCGCGTACAGCACCCGCGTGAGGACGCAGCTGGAGCAGGAAAGATTCAAAGTGCTGGAAGACGTGGCAGCGGCGGAGCGGACGGGCAAGACACGTTTTGCCGGAGGCGGCTGGAAGCTGCATACGTTTTATTTGGCCGTGGAGTCGCCCAAGGGCAAGGCGCCCGTGACTGAAGCTGAATGGGCCGACGTTCTGGACCGGCTGAAACGATGGGAAGCGCAGCAGCCCGATTCCATTACCGCGCGAGTGGCGCTGGCCTATGGCTATCTGAATTACGCGTGGCAGCTGCGCGGCGATGGCAACACCGCGCCGGTCACCGCGGAAGGCAAGCAGCTATTCAACGAACGCGTGAAGCTGGCGGAGACGGAGCTGAACCAGGCCTTTGAGCTTCCGGCCAAGTGTCCGGAGTGGTATTACGTGATGCTGCAAACGGGGCGCGCAAAAGGCTGGGAAGTTGAGGACCTGACGGCACTCTTCCAGCGGGCGACTGCGTTTGAGCCGGAGTTTTTCTACTACTATCAGGAACTGGCCTTGAGCCTGACGCCGAAGTGGCGGGGAAAAGAAGGGGACGCGGAGAAGTTTGCACAGGAGTCGGCGAACCGCGTGGGCGGCAAGCCGGGCGACATTCTGTACTGGCAGATCATGCAGTCCATACTGAGCAACCGCGATCTGGGCAATAACCCGCCACAGTTCTCCTGGTCGCGGGCGCTGCTTGGTTATCAAGACATGATGGAACAATACGGCGCAAGCCCGCTGCGGCAGAACCAGCTGGCGCAAGCGGCGGCAAGGTTTGGGGACTACATGGTGACGGATGAAACGCTCACGCAAATCGGCGATCGATGGGACCAGGGCACGTGGGGAACCAAGGAATACTTTGAGAAGGTCAAGGCATGGGCCAGAAACTCCGCCGTCCCATTCCGGAAGATCATTGAGGCATACAAAGCCGTGAGCGAGAACATGGCCACGCCGGAGGGCCGGGACTATGACAGTGCGATTACCAGGCAGTTCACAACCCGCTATGCCAAGGCGGTGAAAGAGTGCGCGGCCAGCACGAGCGGACCGGCGCCAACTCTGCTGGTATTGCAGATGAGCAAGAGCGGTGCGGTACAACAAATCATGGTGGTCCCGGACAACGCGAGCGATGCCTGCTTGCGGCCGAAGCTGGAAAAAGCCGCATTCTCACCGCCGCCGAAACCGGAGTATTGGGTGAGGGTCGCCTTGGCCGCCAAGCCCTAAGCAAAAGGACCGCGATGCAGGTGCGCTCACCAAGTTTGTGGAGCAATCAGGCGCAGAAGAGGGCAACCACCGGTGAAGCAAGAGAGCGGCGGGGAGCGAAACGACAGAAAAAAAGACCCGGTAGTGGGGTCAACCGGGTCATCGAATCGGTTCAGAACCTGGACAAATGGATCAGGCGGTTTGCGTTGCAGCTTGCTTGGTTACGCTTTCCGCCTGTGGACCTTTCTGTCCCTGAACAATTTCGAATTCAACGTCATCGCCCTCCTGGAGGCTCTTGTACCCCTCCGACTGGATGGCACTGTAGTGGACGAACACATCAGGGCCGTCATCCCGGCCGATAAAGCCGAAGCCCTTTGCGTTATTGAACCATTTCACTTTACCTTTAATTCGAGACACGTTCCTTACTCCGGGCGGTCACTTGGGAGGCACGGTCGAACTGTGGTCCCGCGGACCAGTTTTTCTTCTCTTGGGTTTTGCCACTTTTTTTGGGAGGGACGTAATACACCGGAGATTTACCTTCTCCCGGCATGACACGTCTTATACCCGTACTTTGGCTTTGGGCTTATTTTGCCCTCATCGGCGGATGATGTCAACTTACATATGTACTTAAGCACCAAAGGACTACGAGCAAAAGACGGCCTCCACGGTGCGGAGGAAGCGTAATTCCTTATGAGCGGAGCCGGTAAATGAGAGTGCTTCTTTTAGCTCCGGCGCAGTTTTTTCTCCAACCACAGCAGGGATGCAATGGTTTTGGCATCGACAATCTTCCCGGCCATCGCCATGCGGACGGCCTGGGGCAGGGGAAAGAAGCGCACCGCGATACGCTCGTCTTCTTCCGGCTGGGCCGTGCCTGGCCTGAGTCCGCGCGCCAGATAGACCGTCATGCTCTCATCCAGGAAACCTGGGCTAACGTAAAAGAAGAGCGCCTTCCGCCATACGGCAGCGGTAAAGCCGGTCTCTTCCAGCAGCTCTCGCTTGGCGGCGGCGAGGTTGCTCTCGCCCGGGTCGACACGGCCGGCAGGCAGCTCCCACATGCGCCTGCCCGCAGCATAACGATATTGCCGCTCCAGCAGGACACGCGGCGTGCGGCTGGAATCGTCCAGCGGCAGCACGACGATGGAGCCGGAATGGCGGATCACGTCGCGGCGCGCCCGGACATTCCCAGGCTCTTCCACTTCATCCGTCATCACACTGAAGACCGGGCCACGAAAAGCGGTTTTCGAAGAGATCACGCGAACAAGGCGGCCGGACTTTTTGCGAGTTGCAGGCATTTAAACAATATAAATGTTCTCCCAGCCCGAGCGCAGCGAGGGAACCCTATGGTTGCAAAAACCCCAGTGGGACTTCGCACTTGCACTCGAACAAACGGCGGTTTCGCAAACGTAGGATCTTATGTGTTCTTCATGGATTTTCACGGCAATAGGGTTCCCTCACTCCGTTCGGGACAAAAGCAAAGGCGCTTCTGGTATTCTCGCGTTGAATGTCACGCAGGCTTACGCCCAAGGCGACCATTACCCTGATTGGAGCGGGAAACCTGGCCCACGCTTTGGGGCCGGCTTTGCGCGCCGCGGGCTACAGGATTGAAGCTGTTGCCGCGCGGAAAGCTGCGTCTTCGCGGCGGCGCGCTGCGACGCTAGCGGCAAGGCTCGGGGCGAAGGCGATCACGCTGGAAGATGCAGGACCAGGCTCAGACATCATATGGATATGCCACACAGACGACGCACTGGGATCGACAGCGCGCAAGCTGGCGCGAAAGCGTGGATGGAAGAACAAGATTGTTTTTCACTCCAGTGGCGCGCTCACGAGCGACGTGTTGTCGCCGCTCAAGCGCGCGGGGGCCGGCACGGCGTCACTGCATCCGATGATGACATTTGTGCCCGGCACAACACCGGAGATGCACGGCGTGCCGTTTGCTGTGGAAGGTGGCAGCCGCGCCGTGGCGGTGGCGCGAGCGGTAGTGAGAGATTTGGGCGCCGAAGTTTTCAAGATCAAGAAAGCAGCCAAGCCGTTGTATCACGCGCTGGGATCCTTTACTTCACCGTTAATTGTGGCG
>JBGPZS010000105.1:0-10327 GCA_041493865.1 Terriglobia bacterium | reverse complement strand
TGAAGAATCCAGTGACAAGGCGCTCCGCGTGATGCAGATCACCACGGTGATGGTGGTGATATTGATGGGCTGGGCCTTTTACACTGTCTTTCACAAAGGATCGCCGCTGCCTCCTCTGCCCATCCCGGAAAATCTTCACTTCAGCTCGGAAGCGCTCGGGTTCCTGAAAAATGTCGACTTCGGAAAGGGCATCGGCCTGTTCGGGATCCTGATAGCGTTCGGCCACTCCGTCCTGGCCATGAGCGGAGAAGAATCACTGGCCCAGGTCAACCGAGAAATTGCCAGCCCCAAGTTACGCAACCTGAAACGGGCCGCGCTCATTATCGCGATCTTCAGTTTTGTCTTTACCGGCATCGGCTCCATGCTTGCCGTAATGATCATCCCCGACGAAGTCCGCGTGCCGCTGTACAAAGACAACCTGATTTCCGGCATGGCCATGTACATGGTGGGTCCGCACGCCTTGAAACTGGTGTTTCGCGTGTTTGTGGTCGTGGTCGGTTTCCTGATCCTTTCCGGCGCCATCAACACGTCGATCATCGGCTCCAACGGCGTGCTGAACCGGGTCTCCGAAGACGGCGTGCTCACCGACTGGTTTCGCCGGCCGCACAAAAAATTCGGCACAAGCTACCGCATCATTAATCTGATTGTCGGCATGCAGTTGGTCACGATTATCCTCAGCGGAGGTAATGTCTACGTCCTCGGTGAGGCCTACGCTTTCGGCGTGATCTGGAGCTTCACGTTCAACAGCCTGGCCATGCTGGTGCTGCGCTTCAAATACAAGGGTGAGCGCGGATGGCGCGTGCCGCCCAACATCAGGATTGGAAAAATTGAAGTGCCCATTGGGCTTGTTTCCGTCCACCTGGTGCTGCTCTCCACCGCCATCGTCAATCTGTTCACCAAGCAGGTAGCAACCGTGGCCGGCCTGGTATTCTCGTTTTCCTTCTTCTTTATCTTTACCGTCTCAGAGAAGATCAACAAACGCAAATTCGCCCACGTGGAACAACAGATGAAGGAGCATTTCCAACTCCTTCATCAGGAAACCATCGGCCGTGAAGCAGTTCAGGTCCGCCCCGGCAGCATTCTGGTGACCGTGCGTGATTACAACACCCTGAACCATCTGCGGTGGGTGCTGGAGAACACTGACACGCACGACACCGACATCGTTGTCATGGAAGCCCGGCTCACCGGATACGGCAGCGCGGTATCCGACCTGGCGATGGAGCAGATATTCAGTGACTACGAGCAGACGCTCTTCACCAAGGCCGTTTCCATCGCTGAGGGCTATGGCAAGACCATCTCGCTGCTGGTTGTCCCCGCGCGCGACGTCTGGTCCGCGATTGTCCAGACCGCCAATGCGATTGAGTCTTCCGCCGTGGTCTCCGGGCTCTCCAGCAAAATGACCGGTGAAGAGCAAGCGTTCAAGCTCGGCCAGGCCTGGGAGGCCATGCTGGAACCGAAACGGCAATTCGTTTTCCAGGTGGTACGTCCTGACTCCACGGTGGAAACCTACCGCATTGGACCGCACACTCCAACCATGAAGACGGAAGATGTGCATCTTGTCCACAAGATTTGGCTTGATATCAAGAGGGTCCAGGGAACGGAAGACATACACCACTCTGACATTGTTACCCTGGCGCTGACCCGGCTCTCCCGCGATTACAATCTGGATAAAGACGATGTCCTCAAGAACCTGAAGAAGGGTGGACGTGGGGTCATGCCCAAGACTGCCGGCTTTGTCCGCGAACCGGACACCGAGGGCACACAAAAACGCACGGACGGTCCCCGCCGCGAACAGCCCATGCCTCCGGTCACCGGACCGAAATAGCAACTCTTATCGGAAAATCTTCCGCTTCACCCCGTTGCCATTAGCGAACGCTAAGGATTTTTGACTCCAGCTTTTCCTTCACAAACGCCGCAATCTCATCCGTGACATACGGAGGCGGCTGGATTTTGAAGATCGGCTTCCCGGCCAGCGCGTCCATCGATACAGTCTTCCACTTCGCCCGGCCGTTGGATTGATGCAGTATCACCGCGTCAGCGCGGTCAAGAAACTCGCGCGCGGAATCCTTGAAATCTTCGGTATCGGCGTCAAGCACGGTCAGGTAGAGGTCGGGGCGCAGAAATCGGATCACGCTGTTCGATTCCATGATCACGTTCTCTGCTCCGGCAATTTTTCGCTCGATGTCGGGCATGGCCTCGCCCAACCGGCCCTGCCGCGTGCGCACCCAGAGCGAGCGCCTGGCGCCGGCCACAAGAAAACGTGAGGTATCGCTTTCGCCGCTCAGGTCTTTCTCATCACTCACCGCGCGGAAGTGGTCGTCGCCGGTATCGCAGTCGCAGGGCTTGCCGTCGGCCGAGCAGATGCCGTGGCCGAACTGCGTGATCTTCAGCGCGGTCCAGTTGAACTGCGGCAATGCCGCAATCAACCCTGCCACCACGCTGGTCTTGCCCACGCTCCGTGAATGCCCGCCAATCACCACGATTGCCATGATGCTATTTTCGCAGGTTTCACGCGGTTTAAGAACTCCAAACTTGCCTGTCGTAAACACGCACCGCTGATTCTGAGATCTGAGAGAGGACTGGTCCGCATGGCCGGCGAGATGCGTGTGCCGGCGAATGTCCTAGAATGAGATGTGAGCTCCTGGAGCACGAGTTGGCCCGTCCGTTACCTGATCGCGACAATCGCCGTCGCGCTGCCCATTGCCGCACTGGAGAGCCTGCGACCGCAGTTGAGCCAGACCACCATCGCTCTCATCCTGGTGCTGCCGGTGGTCGCGGTGGCGGTGACACAGGGCAGGGGAGCAGCGCTCTATGCTTCCATCCTCGCCGGACTGTCTTTTAATTTTTTCTTTATAGGGCCGTTCTACTCATTCCTCATCAACCGGCCGGAAGACGTTGTTGCCTTCATAGTCTTCGTCACAACGGCGGTCCTGGTCGGCCAGCTTTCATCGCGCCTGGAAAAACGTGTGCTGCTGACGGAAGCGCAGCGGAAGGAACTGGTGCACGTGCGTGGAGAATTTGAACGTGCCGCCGCCCAGGCCGCGCAAGCCGATGCCCTGCGCAAGAGTGAACAGCTCAAGACCGCCCTCCTGGATGCGGTGACGCACGACCTGCGCACGCCCCTGACCTCGATCAAGGCCGCCATCACCACCATTCGCTCGGAGCCGGTTACGCCGGAAGTCCAGCGCGAGCTTTTTGAAGTGATTGAGCAGGAATCAGACCGGCTGAACCATTTCATCCAGGGCATGATGGACCTGGCCAAACTCCAGGCCGGCGAGGTCACGCTGGCCAGCACGAATGTCTCCGCTGACGAGATGGTCGAAGATGCCCTGCTCCGTGCTCAACCACTGCTGGGCGGCCGCCATGTGGACGTAACGATTTCGAGCGGCCTGCCTGCGCTGCGGGTTGATCCCCGCCTGATCTCGCAGGTAATCTTCACCCTGGTGGAAAATGCGGCCAAGTACTCGGGCGTGGACGACAGGATCGCTGTTTCGGTCCGGCAGAAGGAAAGCAACGTTTGTTTCGCCGTGGACGATGACGGTCCCGGCATCGCGCCTGAACTCCGTGCCCAGGTATTTGAAAAATTCTTCCGCTCCGGACCACAGCCCGGCCTTGGCATGGGGCTGGCCATAGCCCGAGGCATTGTGCATGCCCACGGGGGCAAAATATGGATTGAAGATGGCCCGAACGGAAAAGGAACAAGCGTGCAGTTCCAGCTTCCGCTGGATAAGGGCCCACTGGGTGACCACGCATGATTGACGGTCCCAAAAAAATTCTTGTGGTGGATGATGAAGCGCAGATCACCCGCGTGCTGTTGCGCGGCCTGGAGTCGGCCGGATATCAGGTGCGCGTGGCCAATGACGGGCGGGCCGGACTGGAGAGTTTCCGCACCTGGCTCCCCGACCTGGTCATCACCGATCTCTCCATGCCCGGCTACACCGGCCTTGAGCTGTGCGAGCGCATACGCCAATTGTCGGAAGTGCCCCTGCTCGTTCTCTCAGTCAAGGAAGATGAGCCCACCAAGGTCAAGGCATTCGATCTTGGCGCGGATGACTACGTTTCCAAACCCTTTGGCATGGCTGAACTCACCGCGCGTGTTCGCGCCCTATTGCGCCGCTCCGCTACCTCGCCCCAGTCTGACACGGCCTATGCAGCGGGCGATTTCAAGATTGACCCGCAACAGCGCCTGGTGGAAGTGAACGGCAAGCCGGTACACCTGACGCCGAAAGAGTACGATCTCATCCAGTATTTTTTGGCCCACCGCGGCAAAGTGCTCACGCATCGCGCTATTCTCACCGCGATCTGGGGCAGCAATAACACGGAGCAGCCGGAGTATCTGCGCGTCTTCATCGCCAACCTGCGCAAGAAGCTGGAGCTGGATCCGCGTACGCCCAAATACATCAAGACCGAGCCCTGGATTGGCTACAGGTTTGATCCGGAATAAACGACGAGGGTTTTCGTCATCCACACGCTTTCTTTCTAAACTCTTTATAAATTCTTAATGTCTTTGCAGCTTAACTTGGATTTGTAGTGGGAGAAATCCAAATCATGCTGCATTACCTTGTACTGTTATTGGAATCATTGTTCTTCATCGGGCTCGCGGGATCATTGGTGGTCGCGATCATGGCTTTTGTTGGCGATTTTTACGATTTCTTTGAAAAAGACAGGCCTGAGGGCGCGTCAAGCCATGTGATGGGCGACTGACGGAGCGCGGTGCGTTGTCGCCTGAAGCGCACGGCCATTGCTGTGCGTTTTCTTGCTCTAATGCTTTTTTGCTCTAATACATTTCTGCTCTAGTACAAGGAGGGCTCGCCGGGGGGGCGCGTCTTCCACCGACGATGCACCCACAACCACTGCTCCGGATAACGCCGGGCGTAACTCTCAATCACTTTGGTAAAAAGCGCCGTGTTGGCGACCGCATCGGCTTCATCATCGCCGGTCGTCACCAGTTGCAGCGGCGGGTCAAACCTGATCTTGTACTTTCTCAGCTCTTTGTCCCAGATCGTAAATGCCGGCAGGACCGCCGCGCCGGTGTGAAGGGCCACGCGCGCCACTCCCGTGGCCGTGCATGCAGGCACTCCAAAGAAGTCTACAAAGGCGCCCTGTGGCGGCGTCATGTTGGTGTCCATCAGAATGCCCACCACCTCGCCGCGCTTCATTGAGGTCAGCAGTCCGCGCGCAAAGTCCTGCTTGCCGAACGTGCGGTTGCCGTGGAGCGTACGATAGCGGTCCACAAAGCCGTCCACGTAAGGATTGTCGAGCGGCCGCACCACAATGTTCATGGGATTGCCGTTGAGCGAGTGGACAAATGATCCGATCTCCCATCCGCCGAAATGCGCGGTAAGAAATAACACGCCCTTGCCCCGCCCGCGCGCCTCGGCAAAGTTCTGGAAGCCGTCATAGATCGCAATCTGGGAGATGCTTTCCTTCCGGTATCGCGGAAACAGCGCAAACTCCGCCAACTGCCGTCCCATCCCCTTGAAGAGCCCACGCAGAATGTTCAGCTTTTCTTTGCGGCTTTTCTCCGGAAAGGCCAGGTCAAGATTGCGCAGGCCAACGCTGCGCAAGCGCCGGTGCGCCACGTACATGACCATGGCAATGCTCTGGCAGAAAGACCTCGCCAGGGGGCGCGGCAGCGCGCCAATGGCGGCGGCCAGCAGCCAGACCGGAAAGTATTCAAGCTTGTGCCGGAGTATGGACAACTTGGGACGGTATCATCGCAGGGAAAATATTTCAAACGGGGCGTAACCATTCGCGTGCTCCCGGCCTCAAATGATGTTGATGTGTGTTTCCAGCGCAGGACCTGCCAGTTTCTTTCCGAGCAACGCAACCAATTATGATGGTTTGGAACCAGGAAGGAGAGATGATGAAATTTCCACAAACACTAGCCGCTTTTGCCATTGTTGTCGCGATTTGTGGCTGCAAGGCGGGCACTCCCAATAAGGTTGAGGACAAGCTAGCCAGTGAGGTCAAGCATGAGGTAACCATCGGCGGAAAAGACGTGAAGAACCCGATCGCCTATACTCCTGACGCCGCCAAAGAAGGTGGTGAGCACTTCCAGCATCACTGCCAGATCTGCCACGGGCTGGACGGCCAGGGCACTGGCGTTCCTTTCGCCACCAAGATGGATCCCCCGGTGGCTGACCTCGCAACCAAAGATGTCCAGGATTACGCTGACGGCCAATTGAAGTGGATCATCGAAAATGGCATCAAACCTTCCGGTATGCCGGGATGGAAAGGGATTCTGGACGAAGAGGAGATGTGGAACATCGTCCACTATATTCGCCATCTACCGCCGAAGGGCAGTCTGGGCGCGCCTGAAATCTTCAAAGAGGAAGCCGAAGAGCATGAGCACATGCACGGCGCCGCCGAGCACAAAGACGCGAAGCCGCACACCCACAAACACTAATCGTCTTTCACGCGCCAGGAAAAAACGGGAGCTTGATCGCTCCCGTTTGTCTTTGCAGCTGAAACTCAGCTAGCGGCGGCGCCTCTTGCTGGGCGGCCTTTGCATGTCTCAACTCATCATGGCAATACGTTCTTGCTCCGTGGGCGTGCGCTGAACCACGGACTGAAACGGTGGAGGCGTCGGGGTTGCGGTTGGCGCCGGTTCACTTGCCGGAGCGCTCTCCGCGGCCGGTGTGGGCGACGGTGTTGCAGCCGGCGGCGGATTCACTGGAGCTGACGACGCTGGACGGGACGACGACTGCGCAGTCGCGGGAGCGGTATCCGTTCCTACGGCTTTGCGCACCGCGGCGATGAACGGCTCTGCAGCCTGGGGTGACGCCACGGACCCGGTGAGAATCGTCTTGAAGTCAACCATGCGCCCGTAGAGTTCGCGCGTGGCATCTTCATCCTGCTTGATGACCGCTCCGTTGAAGCTTATGCCGGCAAATAGCCCTCGCGCGCGCGAGTAGGTAAGGACTTCGGCGCGCAGCTTCCAGTCGGTGGAACCTTCGGCATGGCGTCCCACCGGGCCGGCGGCGACAGATGCGTCTGCGCCCAGCTTGAACTTGCTGGTAAGCAGCGCCTGCATGCCACGATCATTCATGATGACCATAATCAGGTCCACGGCCTGGCCGCCAATCTGCAGCCCGATGCTGCCGCCCGTGGTGGTAAGCGGCGCCGGAGCGCTCCAGCCAGTCGCGGTGCGGCAGGTGGCCATGCCCCGGCCATGCGCGCCTCCCACCACAAATCCGCCCTTCAACAGCGAGGGCACCACGGCCACACACTTTGCTGAGCCAAGAATCTCTGAAGGAATGCCTTTATCTGGCGTAGCCATGATTTCATCCAAGACTGTCGCGGCCGACTGGAGCCGGCTGGACGCGGCTTCCGAAGCAAAAGCCAGGCTTGAGAGCGTGATGGCAAGCAGCACAACACGAAGCAGTGTTTTCATAATTTCCTCAAAAATGATTTTAGTCGCTGGGAGCAGGTAAGAAGATGCGGAAAAACAATAAAGGGTTGGATACGGTGACCCTCGTGACCGTGTCCAACCCCGTCTCCCAGGTTCTGTGGTAGGTGAGTAGAGTATCCATCCCCGCCGTTTTCCCGGCAAGTAACCGGGGTTCCTTGTGCATTGCCAATTCGGACATGTACTTAGGGAGATACCTGGTTTGTCAACAGGGTCCCCGTACAGCCAAAGCAAAGGCCCGGCAAGTGGGCTTGCCGGGCCTTCAATTGCTGACCGCGCCTATTTGGACGAAGTCACCAGCGAATGTGTAATCGCGTGCACGGAAAGCGCAATACGGTTTTGCACCCCGACTTTGCGCATGAGTTTGGCTACGTGGGCCTTCACGGTGCGCTCTTCGATGCCCAGCACCGAGCCGATCTCCTTGTTGGAGCGGCCCACCACCAGAAGTTCAAGCACTTCCTTTTCGCGATCGGTGAAAGTGACCCTGCCGGCGGGAAAAATGCGCCCCGGAGATGAGGTTACGCGTTCGATGAAGATCGAAAGCACGCGCCGCGGGGCCCATACCGAGCCCGCGTGCACAATCCGCATGGCCTGAATGAACTCAGCCGGTGAAGCGGCTTCATCCACATAGCCTTTTGCCCCTGCAGCGAGAGCTTTTAAAATTGTTTCATCATCCGCGCCGCTGCCGGTGACGATGATGCGCAGATCGGGGCGTGCGGCTTTCAGTCCAGCCATTACGTCAAACAGGTTCTGTCCCGCCCGCGTGCCCAGCAGTACAAGATCAACATCCTTCCGTGGACCCAGCTCCGCCAGACTGCAGGAGATCAGTTCCAGGTCTGTTTCTGTATCGAACAGCGACTTCAACCCAATAAACCGCAGCGGATCGCTCTCTACCACAGCTATGCGAATCGTTCTTTTCGATGCGCCTGCTTTCATCAAAACTCCTTCCAAGACCGTGGCGTATTAGTGTGCATTGTAAGCAAAAAATGGAGCGCGCGATCTGAAAGTATCATGAACCTCAGCCCAAGCCCATTCCTTAGCAGAGTACATGTACTGATGTTGAAGCGCAAGGTATCGAATCTTGCCTGGGGTTACTTGCTGGCTTCCAGCCGGTCTGCATCTGGACGGAGAACAAAACCATCTGCGTGGCCAAGGGAAAAGCCGCGCCGGTAGCCTTCGCAATAACTCTGCTGTGTGGGCGAGTCGCCCTGGTCCGCCGGATGGAAATTTGAACAGTCTACAAAACGAAAATCGACCTGGGCCGTGGAAGAGTGATCAGAACCGCCGCGCTCAAAGCCTTCGCTGTAACCGGAGAAGAACCCTTGATCAAAGTAGGCGAACTTGGGGTCCGCCGGCAGTCGCGATTCTTCCAGTAAAGCAGCTACATAGCGGAGCGAGTCCACGGCGCGGAATGCCCTTCCCGAGTAGCCATCGCTATATCCAGCCTTCAGACCGGCCTGAAAGCCCTGTTCAAAGACCTGGCGTGGTCCGAATTGCGATGAATATCCAAGCTTCAATCCGTGGGTTTCCTTGAGCTTGGCGCGGGGCGCCGTACCCAGGCTGATGTCAGTGTTCCCGATGTGGTAGCCCTCTTCGTAGCCATGCCTGTACCCGTGCGCAAAAGAGGAGTGTGCCAGCACGATCGCCGAGCCAGGCTCAAGTAGATGGTGGTCCTGCGCCCGCGCTGAAACCGCGAACACGGCGCCGAGGCAAAGAGAAAGCACAAGACGCGCCATGGCAGAGGTCAACCTCCAGGTTCGTTGAATCAGATGAACCTAAGTAACCCTGGGATGTCAGCCATCTTTAACCCTACCTAAGGTCAATTTGCCTACCCTCTAGGTCTTTCGATGAATGGCCGTAAATTGTGTGTAGCTGGATACTTATCCCACTTTAACCCCAATCATGAAGAGTGAGCTGATCACTCCGGCGACGGCAGATTAAAAACCTGGGGGAAACGGAGCCGAAGGAGCAGGGCGACTCAGACTGATTTGCGATTTTCCCCGGGCGGTAAAACAGCCGCCTGGGGCATTCGTATTCTCCCCCTGAGGTTAAGCGCTTCACCGGAAGACGACATGCGTAACCTGCTGCGTTACATGCCGCTGGTTTGTCTTCTTGTGCCATCTCTGGCGCTTGGCGCGCCGCCTCGCAATCCTTACAACTTTGAGTTCAAAAACCTCCGCGCTCAATGGACTTCGGCAACCAGGCTGGAAAAGCTGGCGCTGTTGGACCAGATGCGACGCTTGCGTGACTATGCCGACGATCGCAGCCAGGTACAGCTTGTACTTGAAACCGTCAGGCAATCCGCCGCTGAAGACGCCCTGGTTAGAAATGAGGCGGCGGCGTATCTTGACGATCTTCGCGCCTTCAAGGTGCCTGCACAACCACGGGCACAGCACTGGTATGCCGTTGACGAACCCCGCCGGCGCGTATTGACGGAAGCCCGCACGAGCGCGGCAAAGGGCGCAGAGTTGGCACTCCTGGCCGAGCTGGAACATTTGTCCGGCGCGCCCGAAGCGGCTGACCACATGTTGCAGGCCGCGCGCCTTGAACCCACGGCTGCGCGGTGGCTGCGCTCCGCTCAGTTTCTTGATGAGCCTCTCCACAAGTTCGCCGCTCTGCGCAGCGGCCTGGCGCTGGAACCTGCCAATCCTGGCCTCAACGTGGAATTGGCAACCTACTATGTCGGCCGCCAACAGCTTGAGAAAGCCCGTGACGTGCTTTCCGCGGCGGCAGAGTCGGCGCCGGATGATTTTGTCATCCATGAGCGCAAGGCCAGCCTCTTTCTGAACCTGGGGCTTCGTTCCGCCGCCTTGCCCGAGCTGCGCCGCCTGGAGAAACAATGGCCCGCTCCGCTGTGGCTGCAAGAACGGCTGGCCCTGGATTACGAGCAGATGGGTCTGCTGGACGATGCGGCAC
>JBGPZS010000347.1:0-4772 GCA_041493865.1 Terriglobia bacterium | reverse complement strand
GGATGGGTAAACTATCACCGGCACTGCGTTGCGAGCCGCGCTTTCAGGCGAGTGGACTTTGAAATATGGCGCAAACTGTGGCGTTGGTGCTGTCGCCGACATCCAAAGAAGAACGCTCATTGGGTGAAAGCTCGATACTTTCACTTCATGAGAAGACGGATTTGGACATTCGCGGCACTTACCGGCACCCATAAAGCGCCAGATCAACCTGACTGCACACGGTTGGTCTATGCTGACGAGACCCGCATACGACGGCACTGGAAGATCAAAGGGGCGGCCAACCCGTTTGATCCCCAGTGGCGTTCGTATTTTCTGCAACGGTCTATCGCCAGCGGTTCGGCAGGAAAGAAAACACCGTCGTGATGACCGGCTCTCCTCTCGGAGGGCTTAAACATGGCTTGAGCCGGATGAGGGGAAACTCTCACGTCCGGTTCTAAGGGGAGAGAGCGCCAGCAATGACGCTCTCTTACCCGACTCGATAAATGTGGCCGTGTATTTCCGTTCCTGCATCTTCTTCCAGAAGACGGCCTGGCGGCCATTCGCGTTGCCCAGCCATTTATCCGCTACCAGCATGCCGGCAAACGTCGCAAGGTTTTTGACTTTCAGCAACATGCTCTCCGGCAGATAGTCGAAGACCTGGCCCTCGGCGGGATCGCAGACGTAACGCGCGCCGAACTGCAGGCCAGGCTCGCAGCGCGAAGAAAGCCCTGACAAGTCCATATGCAGCTCCAGCGTGTTTTCAATCAGCCATTCCCTGACCTCGACGATCTCAGTCACCGGGACCGGCAGCCCGACACTTTCCGCCAGTCGCGTCGCAAGCAACTCATTGGCCAGCACACGCAGGTGTTGCGGGTTGTTCCGGAATTTGACCACGTAGAAGTGACCGTCATCGGCACGCATAAGATGCGCCTGCGCTCCGCCGCGCATCCTCCTCACGTGCTGGACTGCTTCCACCGGCATGGCTGAAAGATTGTACTAGTAATGTTGGTGGGTGCGGGCGCGCTACTTCAACTTTGGGTTGCTGTTCGTGGTGGCATAGGCCTTCACAAAATCTTCCACGCTCTCCACGTAGACATCGGCAAAGTCCACTACGTAGCGCTGCTCCTGGATCACGGCCTTGGCCTTCTCCAGCGGCCAGCCGAGCACGCGCAGGATGGCCAGGGTCATCATGGGCGCGCGATGCACTCCGGCGGCGCAGTGTATGTAAACCTTGCTGTTCGGTTCGTCCAGGGCTGCCAGGGCAAACTCTACGCCCGCCTGGAAAAGCTGCGGCGGCTTGGGCAGGAAATCATCGTCGGTGGGATTGAAGAGCACCTGGACCGCGTATGGCTCAGCTAACGGACGGTCGTCAAACTCAATCTGCATATCGATGATATGCGTGACGCCGTGCCGTACCAGTTCTGCCATGTTGTCGTCATTCCAGATGCCGCCGCCGACCGCGATCTGGTCGGTCACCCAGGTCATGTCCATATCAGCATGTTAGCATCCGACGGCGTCTGCCTGATTTCACCTCCGGCCAGCGGTTTCGGTAAGCTGGTAACCCCGATTGCTGCCAAAATCGCCTGGCCGCTCATTCATGCCGCAACGCCTGCGTGGGGTTTACTCGGGCGGCCCGCGCTGCGGGAATGTAGCCTGCCACCAGCGCAACCACGCACAGAATGCCCACAGCACTCAGCACCGCCAGGGGATCGAGCGCTCCCAACCCGTAAAGCCTGGACTTAACCAACTGCACGCCACCCGCGGTAAAGCCCAGGCCCGCAGCCACGCCGATGACGAGCATGATCCCGGTTTCGCGCAGGATCATCTTAATGACGCTGCCGCGGCCCGCGCCCAGCGCCATACGAATGCCGATCTCATTGGTCCGCCGTGTCACGCCGTAGGAGAGCACGCCATAAAGGCCGGTGGAGGCCAACAGCAGGGCCATGATCCCGAAGATGGAACACAACCGGGCTATCATGCGCGGCTGCGCGTTGGTGCGGTCCACTGCCACCACCAGCGGGCGCGCTTCTTCCACAGGCAAATCTTCATTCACTGACAAGATGGTCTTGCGCACCGACGCGATCATCTGCTCGGGATCGCCGGCGGTGCGAATCTCAAAGAAGGCCCATTCGTTGGGGCCGCTCATTTTCTGGTCGGCGGGCATGTAGAAACGCGGAGGCACGTCGCCGCGCACGCGATGGTCGCGCGCATTCCGGGCCACGCCCACGACCTCCATCGTATGACGCTGGTTGCCGAGCCTTTCGGTGATGTGGCGGCCGATGGGATTGCGTCCGTTGAAAAAGAGATTGGCAAACGACTCGTTGATCACGCAGACCTGCGGCGCAGTTCTCGTGTCCTCCTGTCCGATTTCGCGGCCCAGCAGCAAGGGAATACCGACGGTGGAGAAGTACTGCGGGCCTACTGTGTCAAAGCGCGAGAGCTTTTCATTGTCCTTGGTCGGCGTGAAGCCTTCAACATCCACTTCGCCTGCCTGTTCTGATCCGTTGAAAAGGCCGTTGGTGGAGTAACTTGCGCCCTGCACGCCTGGCAGCGCGCGCAGGCGGTCGGTCAGATCGCGCCACAGGCTGGAGAGACGCGCGTCCTTGTAGCCCGCGCTCACCCCATCGACGCTGAGTGTCAGCAGGTTCTCTTTGGGATAACCCAGCCCGATCGACTGCAGGTTCCACAACGTGCGCAGGAAGAGTCCGGCGCCGGCCACCAGCAGGAGCGAAAGCGCCACCTGCACGATCACCAGCCCTTTCGCCAGGTTCAGCTTGCCGCCGGAAGCGGTCGAGCGGCCACTGTCGCGTAGCGTGTCGTTCAGGTTGACGCGCGTGCCCCGGAGCGCCGGCACCAGTCCGAAGATGATCCCGGTCAGGAAGGTTACGCCAACGGTGAAGGCCAGCACGCGCCAGTCCAGTCCGGGAATGAGAGCAAAGTCCTCTCTTCTCTCGGAGAGCAGCAACACCAGGGCCCGCGACGCGCCCCAGGCCAGCAGCAGCCCCACGATCCCGCCCAGGGCTGAGAGCAGCAGGCTTTCGGTAAGGAACTGCCGCACCAGCCGCGTGCGCGACGCGCCGATGGAGAGGCGCACGCCCACCTCCTTCCCGCGTGCCGCGGCACGGGCGAGCAACAGGTTGGCCACGTTGATGCAGGCAATCAACAGCACTGCAACCGAGGCCCACAGCAGCACCAGCAGTTGTTGCGTGAAATCGTCACGGCCGCCGAAAGCGCCGGTGCGCGCGTCGTGCAGCTTGAGGTGCTGGTCGAGCGCCCGCTTGCGCGTCTTCGCATCGAGCGTGGTGGGATAGCCGCTCTCAATGATGCCGCGGAAGAGCACGTCGATCTCCGTCTGCGCCCGCGTCTGCGTCACGCCCGGCTTTAGCCGGGCAAAGGCGTGCAGCCACATCACTTTTTTGATGCTCTTGCTCAGGTCTTCATGCAGCCAGTCGCGCCCGGGCATGACCAGAGGCTGCATCATCATGGGTATCCAGAAATCCGGCTTCTCGCCCACGCTTTCTCCGGTAAAGCCGGGCGCGGCCACGCCAATCACGGTGAGCGTGCCGCCCAGCATCTTGATGGGCGCGCCCACCACGGATACGTTGCCGCCAAAGCGAGACTGCCAATAGTCGTAGCTGATGACGGCGTAAGGGTCCTGTCCCGGGCTCTTGCCTTCATCACGGTTGAAGAAGCGGCCGATCGCCGGATCAACGTCCAGAACGGAGAAATACTCCTCGGAGACCAGGCGGGCGCGGGCATACTCCGTCTGGCCTCCGGCAATCCTCACCTGCAAGCGGTTCATCTGCGCCTGCGCCGCGCACACGCCGGCCAAGGTCTCGGAGTGATCGCGGATCTGGGTGAACTCCGCGTAGCTCAGCATGCTGCGCTCGCCCGTGCTGAGCCCGGCATTGACGCCGGAAGTATTTGGATCGGTCAGCATGACCAGTCGATGGGGCTCGCGCACCGGCAAGGACTTGAGCATGGCCGCGTTCAGCACGCTGAAGATCGCCGTGTTGGCGCCAATGCCGATAGCCAGCGACGCCACTGCCACCAGCGTAAAAACAGGATTGCGCGTAAATTGGCGGGTGGCGTAACTCAGGTCCTTCCACAGGGTCTCAGTCCAGGCGGCAACTTTCATATCTCTTCCTCCGGCCGGGTCTTCAGGACGCAGTCTTATTCTTTTATCAGACCGCGAAGGTGCAACAGGTTAGCACATTGTTCAGGGACAAATGAAGGGCGGTAGAGCTAAGCGGGAACCAGTTCGAGCGTGGCCGCCTTGCGCTTCGGAGTCTTGAAGCCCTCAACATACTTTGCGTTCGCCTTGGTCGTGTACTTCGACGCAAACGCATCATCGGTGGCGTCGTTGAGCCGTGTGCTGCGGAGTGGAACGGCGCGCACGGAAAGCTCACGGTCGTCAATCCGGACGTGCCCCAGCCGATGCGCAAGGAAAGCGCGATACCAGCCGTTGGGTTTGTCGTTCCAGGAGCGGACAATCACGCGATTTTGTACGACAACGACCCAGATGTGTATGAAACGATGGTCGCCCGCGCGGACCGGCAGGTATTTGGTGGCTGCAAAGCCGGTCAGAATCTTAGACGGAAAGCGCTTTGAATTGGAAACTTTCAATCGCTTGCATCTCTTAAGAGCGTGCAATACTGAGTATGGCTTTCTCTCCCCCTTCCCCGTCGTCAAGCTCAGGGGCAGGGTCGGGATTTCAGAGAAAAGCCCGGTGCTCCGATCCTCAGCACTACAAGAAGTCCTTCGACCAACCCGTCTCACAGCCGGGAAAAACT
>JBGPZS010000015.1:0-19473 GCA_041493865.1 Terriglobia bacterium | reverse complement strand
TGCGCTGGCCTACTTAGCCGCAACTTAGTCAACCGGCCCGCCCGACTAGAAGATCGGAAAACGATCTACCTACCTACCTGGGGATCGAATAGTGCGCGGATAAGCTCCTGGTCAATAAGGCCGCTTCTATGTCTGAGCACAATTTTTTGCGGGCCGATGATTCAAAAAATTTCAGTTGAACGCGCAGTCCATAAACTATCACCGATCGTTGGACCAGCTTCTTCTCCAACCCAAGGAACATTTTCAAGTTAGGCTTCTTCCTTGTGAACTGGAATCGGCACTGCGATAGCTGTGTTGCGCCTGAAAGGCCGAAACCAGGAGGAGTCTACCACCATCTAGCTGGGAAAGTGGAAGTGCACGTCATGCTTGGAGGAAATGGCCACGCCATTGCGCGTCGCCGGACGGAAACGCCAGTCACGCAGCACCGCGATGACCCGTTCATCCACTCCATGCCCCAGCCCCTGGAGCAGTTTTTCTTCCACCACGTTGCCCTGAGCGTCAATTGTAATTTCCACGATCACATCACCCTGGATGCCGCTGGGCAGCTCGGACCTGGGGATCTTGAGGTCCTGGAAAGCCACCGGGAGTGCCGGCTTAATTTCTTCCCCGCTTGTGGGCCCGTCATAGGCTGAACCCAGTTCCGAGCCGGCCTCAGCGGAGTTGGCGGGCTTATCCACTTCGAGCACGTTGGTGCGTTTGCGTATCCTCGTCCTCTGTGTTTTCTTCTGAGCTGAAGCCGGCAATGAGAGCAGAGGCGGTTTGCTCGACGCGGCGAGCTGAAGGTCATTCGGGACGTAAAGGACAACAGAAACCGGAGTCGCGCTGCCACCTTCGCCGTGGGCAAGGGAGTTCGGTTTCACAAAGACCGGCGCGGCTGGCCAGCAGAGCACCACCAGGACTAGCCCATGAATCGCCAATGAGAGCAAGATGGAGAAACTCCAGCGCCGGCGGCGTGCGGGGTGGCTCTGCACCAAAGTGTTCCACTCATACCGATCTTGTTCGAAGGAAAAGTCCATGCGCCCTTATATTTAGACGGCCTCCTTATTCTAGTGTTATCAGGCAGTATATAAAATACGAAAGTACATGACCTGGACAGGTTCAACACCGTCAAACTGGCAAGGGGCCGGTCGTCCACGGGACTTTGACAAGTTATCGTCCTGCGCGGCCGGGCTTGTTCTGACAGCAACAACAGGTATTGCTGACCCGATGGGATCAGGGTGCTTATGCTATGGTCTTAAGCAGGTTGCAGTTCCCTTTCTGCAATGCGGAATGGAAGGTCCGGCCTTCACGGCAGACATAAATCGTTGCTTATGAAGTTCTTTCCTCCTTTTATCTCGGCAGCAATGCGGGCCCGCCGGCACAAACGGCGCAAAGGACCTCGCGTGATTTCCGCTAGAACAGTCTTGCTGATTGAACTGCTGTTCGCTGTGCTGGTGCTGGCATTCTGCCTTACGGGCCGGCGCGGCGCGGTTCTTGATCGCATTGGCCCCCGCGCTGATGCAATGCTCGTGGTGCTGGCGGCCTGCGCCGTGGCCTGGTCACATTTTGTTTTCGTCAGGCGGATCCTGCCCGTCCTCCGCCGCCGCGCCTCACCTGTTGAATACGATCACCAGCGCATTCTTCTTGAACTGGGTGATGCTGCCCGCCACTCCAACAACCTTGCCGACGTCTACAAGTTCAGTGTGAACACGGTGGCGCACGCGCTGGACGTGGCCAAGGTCTCCATTCTGGTGCGCGATCAGGAAACCGGGAATTTTCTGCTGCGCAGTTCGTCCGCCAAACAGGCTGAAGATGCACCCACCACGGCAGACAGCCCCGCCGCCGTAGCACAGGCGCCGCTCGCGCTCACCCATGACGCATTTGTCGTCCGCAGGCTCAGCAAACTTTCGGCCCCTTTGCGCATTGAGACTGAAGACCTTGACGCCTGGCAGCGTGCGGCCGGCTTTATTCAGGGCATCAACAATGCCAAGCGCGAAGCGGAGCGAGACGTGCTAAAGCGGCTGGACTCGCGCCTGCTGGTGCAGATCAGGAGCAAGGCGCAGCTGACCGGGATCCTCTCCCTGGGGCCGCGCCACTCAGGCTTTGACTTCGCCGAAAAAGACCTGAAGATGCTGATGTCGATTGGCGAACAACTCTCGCTGGTGATCGACAACTCCAACCTGGTCGAACGCATTGTGGACCAGGAAAAGATGCTGCATGAGATGGCGCTCGCAGCGTCGGTGCAAAAGCATCTGTTCCCGGTGGATGCTCCGCAGTCGCCGGTGGTGCAGATCAGCGGCTACTGCAAGCCGGCGGGGTTTGTGGGCGGCGATTACTACGACTTCATGCAGCTTGAGAACGGCCACATTGGCATGGCCGTGGCCGATGTTGCCGGCAAAGGCTTCGCCGCCGCGCTGCTCACCTTCATGATCCATGCCTTCCTGCGCAGCCAGGCGCTCAGCGCCGGTCCCGGGTCGGCTTACCGCTCGTCACTTTCCCAGCTTGCCACGTCGCTGAACCGGCTGCTGTTTGCTTCCACCAGCAGCGCCAGTTACGTTACGCTCTTTTGCGCCTCATACGAAGAGAGTTCCGGACGCTTGAGCTTTGTCAATGCCGGCCACAACGCTCCGTTTGTCCTGCATGCGCACCCCACCACCGGAGAAATTTCCGCTCATCCCCATACCAACGGCGTGATGAAACTGGAATCTGGCGGGCCGATGCTTGGGCTCTTTCAGGACTGTCCCGTCCAGGAAAGCTCGTTTCAGCTCCGGTCCGGCGACTTCCTGTTTGCGTACACTGACGGCGCTATTGATGCAGTCAACCCGGCGGGCGAAGAGTTCGGTGAAGACCGCCTGCTCACGCTGGTGAAATCCAAAACGCATCTGCCCGCGATCAAGGCGCGGGACGAAATCTTCCGCGGCATTGAAGACTGGTGCGGCGAGGCCCCGCAGCCGGACGACATCACCATGGTCGTGCTTAAAGTAAATGAAGCGGCTTAGGCACGCGAAGGCTGTTGTTCCGGCATTCACGCAAGTGAGAAAAGCGGACCGGGCCGGCCCGAGTGTGAGCCAGAAATAGTGGGCTTTTTACAGCCACCCCTTCATCCTGGCAATCCGGGCAGCTTCAACACGATTGCTGGCGCCCAGCTTGCTAATGGCTTCAGATAGATAGTTGCGCACCGTCCCCTCGGAGAGGTGTAGCGCCAAGGCGATCTCGGCGCCGGTGGCACCCTCGGCGGCGTGCCGTAGGACCTGGCGTTCGCGGTCACTCAGCGGATCGGCTTCCGTCCAGGCTTCGGTCGCGAGCTCAGGATCGATCACACGGCGGCCAGAGTGGACACGGCGGATCGCGTCCGCAAGCGTGGCGGCGGGAGAATCTTTCAGCAAATAACCGGAAGCGCCGGCATCAAGCGCGCGGCGCAGATAGCCGGAACGGGCAAAGGTGGTCAGGATGATCACGCGGGAGACCGCGCCCTGATGTTTGAGTTCCGCAGCCACTTCCAGGCCACTCATCCCCGGCATTTCGATGTCGGTGAGCAGGAGATCAGGTTTGTGCTGGAGCGTGAGTTGCAGCGCTTCTCTGCCGTTCACTGCCTGGCCCACCACACTGATGTCGTGCTCAATTTCAAGCAGCGCCGCCAGTGCTCCCAGCACCATGCTTTGGTCTTCGGCGATGACTACGCGAATGGACATAAGAAGGGCTGCAAATTCTAAATCTCGAGCTACAGGCCACTAAGGCTATCGTAGCGGCAACGTTATCAACAACCTCGTACCTGACGACACCTCACGCACCAGCTTGCCTCCCAGAGCCTCAACGCGGTGGCGCATTCCCGTCAGGCCGGTTCCTTCCGGCGACATTCGGCCGCAGCCATCATCTTTGATCTCAAGTTCGCAGCCGCCCTCCACCGGACGCAGCCTTAGATCGCAAGAGCGTGCCTGGGAATGGCGAATCACGTTGGTGACAGCTTCGCGCAACGCCAGCGCCAGCACGCCCTCCTGCGCCGGCGGAATGTTCGCGGAGGCAAAATCGCATTCCACCTTCACCCCGGCGGCTTGCAGCGTGGCCGCCGCCTGCTCCGCTTCTGCCTGCAGGCTGAGCGCCTGATAGCCGCGGACCGTGCTGCGCACCTGGGCCAGCGCGTCGCGGGAGATGCGTTCCACATCTTTGATCTCCTGGACGGCGCGGGCCGGCTCCCTTTCCGCCAGTTTGGCCGCCAGCTCTGATTTGAGCACGATCACCGAAAGCGTATGCCCGAGCACGTCATGGAGGTCGCGCGCAATGCGTTCGCGCTCGGCTACTTTGGCCAGGTGCTCTACCTCTTCCTGCACCATCAGCAGCTTCTTGGTGTCGCGATGGCGCTGCATGTAATGAATGTTGATGGCGCCGATCAGAATGGAAAACACTGTTGCCGGAATCCAAAAGTACGGCGGCAGGTGAAACACCCATGTTTCCAGCCCGATGAGCACCAGGATTAGCGGCAAAATGCGTACGGCAAATGCCGTGTCTCCGGTATAAGCCACAAACGCGGCGGCATAAACAAAATAAACAGACGCTCCGGGGTTTGTGGGCGAGTAAATCACGCCGAGCAGCGCGATGGCGGCGATGATCCAGAGCAGCTTCTTGCCTTCCATCCAGTAGCCGCGGAAATAGAGCACCAGGAAAACGAGCATGCCCAGCACTGTGAAGGCCCAGAAACGTACGGACGTCTGCCGGCTCATGTACGCGTAGAGCGGAACACTGGTCAGGTAGATGAGCCAGGCGTACGGCGTCCAGCCGATGTCTTTGTTCTTGGGCAGCAGGCGCATGCAACTTGGTCCCTATGCGTTGATGCTGACATCATCGCGCTTGAAACCGCGCTGTGCAAGCAAAAGAAATACCACGGTAAACGCCACCAGTGAGGCGACATGCTGCCACGGATTGCCCGCTCCGCCAAAACCGACCTGCCGCAATGCAAGCTGGGACAAATGATACGGTGGCAGGAACGGCGCAAGGTGTTGCAGGAACTTCGGCAACAATGGCAATGGCAGCCACAGTCCGGAGCAGAATGACATGGGAAGGAACAGCAGATTCACAATCGCGGGTGCAGAATTGGGCGCGGCGTAACACCCGATCGCCAGTCCCAGAGCGCAAAAAGGAAGCGATCCGGCAATCATCAAGCCAGCCAGTTCGAGGAACTTCACCACGGAGAGATGGACGCCTCCGAAGGCCGTGCCAAGGACGAACAGCGCGGTCACCAGGATGGCGCTGAAGATTGCGCTCATTACGGTCTTCGCGGCCAGATAGGCAAGAGGCGGCATGGGGCTGGCGCGCTTTACCTGCAGCCATCCGTAGCCGCGCTCCATGGCGACGCCAACGGCAAAGCCGAACAGGGATGCGCCCATGACACCAAACGTCGAGTACGTGGCCAGCAGATACGTGGCCATATTAATCGCTCCCAGGGCCTGCTTTCCGCCAAACGCAATGCCGAACATTACGTAGAAAAGCAGCGGGAAGCTGAGGGTGGGAATCACATACGCGGGCTGGCGCAGTGTCTTCAGCAATTCATACTTCGCTTCCGTGCGATAAATGCGAAATACGCCTGCCGTAGAGGATTGTGATGATAATGCCGCTGACGTGCTCATGCAGTCACCTCCTGATGAGTTTCCGGGTTGCCGGTTTCGACGATTTTAAGGAACGCATCTTCCAGGGTGCTGTTGGAAACCTCCAGCCCGGAGAGATTGGGATCGCGAATGAAGAGTTCTCGCAACACGGGCTCTACCTGTGAGGTGAGTATCTCCATTCGGCTCTCCTGCTGGGAGACGCCATTCACATCCGGAATACTCTCTATGTCACTCCGGCGCAGGCGTGTGGCGCAGCGGATCTTTCTCTGTGCGGTGCGCGACTTGATTTCCGCGGAGGTCCCCTCGGCCACAATCACGCCGTGGTTCAGCACCACCACGCGGTCCGCCAGAGCATCTACTTCTTCCAGGTAATGCGTTGTCAGCACCACGGTGCGGCCCTGCTGCACCAGTTGGCGTATCTGCTGCCAAATCAAGTGGCGCGTGGCGACGTCGAGCCCGACTGTCGGCTCGTCCAGGAAAAGGAGGTCGGGATTGCCGCAGATTGCCAGGGCAAACAGCACGCGCTGCTTCTGCCCACCGGATAGAGCTCCGAAAAGCCGGCCTTCCATGCCTTCCAGGCCTGCGGCTTCCAGAGTTGCCTGCAATGAGAGCGGATTGGCGTAGTAACTGCGGAACAGGTCAATGTGCTCTTTGACTTTGAGCGTCTCCGGGACTTTGGCAACCTGAAGCATCGCGCCAATGCGTCCTCGTGCTGAGAAGGTGCGCGGGTCGCGCCCGAAGACAGCAACCTGGCCGGACAGTGGCTTGCACAAACCCAGCATCAGCCGTACTGCCGTGGTTTTCCCGGCGCCGTTCGGCCCCAGCACCGCCAGCAGCTCGCCAGCGCGGACCTTTAGGCTCACTTCGTGCAGGGCCGTAATCTGGCCATACTTCTTGGTCACGCCACAAATCGAAGCCACGACTTGTTTCTCTTCCTTCATCGCCTGCCTCCAATCAACGTTAGTATCTGCTGCATGGAAGAGAGGCGTAAGTGGAGAATGTCACTTTTTACAAATGACAATTGTCATGTGCTGCTTGCGGGGGATTTACTTCCCCGGATGGAAAGCGGCTCAAATGCTGTCGATGGCCGCTCTTAATTCGCGCACGCTGCTCTCAGGCACCACCGCGTGCTGGTATTCGCTGTTCGCGAGCGTGCCCATGGAGATCTTCTGGTTTTTGAAGCGCATGGCGCTGGTGACTGCAGTGCTCAGTCCAACGTGAACTTCCCTGACGTGGGTGTATTCCACGACCGCTTTTACGTTGACGATGGAAAGTTCTCCGCAAGCCATCATGGAGATGCGGCCCTGGGCCTGCTGTACCAGTTGCGCCAGGGTTGGCATGGCGTCCACCACGCTCTTTTTGCCGCCGGAAGTCAGTACCCTGTCAGCGCCCACTTCCACCAGGTCATCCAGGGCGCGAGCAAGATCACACGTCATATCGAATGCGCGATGGCACGTGACTTTGAGCGGCCGCGCCAGATCGATCAACTGCCGCATTCGCTCTTTGTCCACGTTGCCATCAACATTCAGGACGCCGAACACAACGCCGTTGGCGCCCAGTTGTTTGGCAATCAGGATGTCGCGCTGCATGATGCTGAATTCATCCGCGCTATAGAAAAAATCTCCTCCGCGCGGACGAACCATCACCTGCAGCCCAATCGCAATTTTCCTGCGCACCGCGGCAATCATGCCGGCACTGGGCGTGGTGCCGCCTTCGGGCAGACCGGCGCAGAGCTCAACGCGGTCTGCGCCTCCGCGCTCAGCGGCCATCGCGGACTCCACGGAGTCAAGGCAGATCTCCAGCAGGATTTTTCCGGGACGGATTTGCGGCTGGGCTACCACACGCGGCAGCGGTTCTCGCGCACCATGGGTTGACCGGCTTTGCAGCCGAAGGCCTGCTGAAACTCCGGTATGTTCACCACCAACCCATTCACTCGGTACTTTCCCGGCGAATGCTCGTTGGTGATGGCATTGGCGCGCAGGTTCTCCGGGCGCTGGTTCTCACACGCCCATTGCGCATAGCCGATAAAGAAGCGCTGGTCAGGGGTGAAACCGTCACGGTTCTCCAGTTGCTGTCCCTGAATGCCGGCTTTCCACGCCAGGTAGGCAAGGATCAGTCCACCCAGGTCGGCCACATCTTCACCTTCGGTCAGCTTGCTGTTGATTTTTATGTCGTCCACGATGGTGTACTGCGCGTACTGGTCCACGATGCATTGCGCGCGTTTTTCGAACTGCTCGCCGTCTTCTTTGGTCCACCAGTCGCGCAGATTGCCCTTGGCGTCAAACTGGCGGCCCTGATCGTCAAAGCCGTGCGTCAGTTCGTGGCCGATCGTCCCTCCGGTATTGCCATAGTTGGGCGCGTCATCCAGCTTGGGATCATACAGCGGCGGCTGAAGGACTCCGGCGGGGAAGTTGATGTCATTCATCTGCGGATTGTAATAGGCGTTCACCGTTGGCGGCGTCATGCCCCACTCACCGCGGTCCAGCGGCTTGCCGATCTTCGCCAGTTCACGTCTCGACTCAAACATGGTCCCACGATGCACGTTGCCCAAAAAATCGTCGCGCCGGACTTCCACCGAACTGTAGTCGCGCCAGCGGTCAGGGTAGCCGATCTTGTTCACCACGGAGTGCAGTTTCTCCAGCGCCTGTTTCTTGGTTTCCGGGCCCATCCATGTGAGCTGTTTGATATCGTCTTCCATCGCCTGCTCGATCAGCTTTGTCATCCGCAGAGTGCTTTGTTTTGTTTCCTGGCTGAAGGCGCGATTCACAAACTCCTGGCCCAGGGCTTCGCCCAGTTGACCATCCGTAAGGCGCACGCAGCGCTTCCAGCGTGGAGGAATCTGTTCCACGCCGCGCAGCGTGTGCGCATAGAAATCAAAGTTCTGTTGCACGAACCTTGAAGAAAGGTAAGGTGCGTTGGCGCTGGCCACATGCCAGCGCAGATAAGTTTTCAGGTCGTCCAGGCTGTTGCTTTGAAGCTGGCGGTCCAGTTCCTGGTAGAACTTTGGCTCGGTCACGTTAAACGTGCTTACCTGGTCCACGCCACTGGTCTTAAGGTATACATTCCAGTCGAAGGCAGGGGTGAGTGCCTGAAGCTGCTTGCGGTCCATTTTGTGGAAGAGGTTATGCGGATCGCGTTGCTCCACTCGCGTGAGTGAGGCCTTGGCCAGCGCGGTCTCAATCTGCATGATCGTCGCAGCCTCGCGCTTGGCGGCATCAGGCGCGTCGCCCAGCAGCTCCAGCGTCTTCTGCACATGGACAAGATATTTCTGCCGGATTTCTTCCGACTTGGCGTCAGTCTTGGTGTAGTAATCGCGATCAGGCAGGCCCAGGCCGCCAGCGACGGCAAACGCAATGACCTGATTGGAATCAGAAAAATCCTGGTCAGAACCAAAGCCGAAGAACAGTTCCTGGGTCGAGTTCACGAGATGTTGATGGCCCAGCAGGGCGGCCAGGTCTTTTTTGCTCTTCAGCGCCGCAATCTGATCGAGCGCCGGCTTCAAGGGCGCGGCGCCAAGCTTCTCTACCTCAGCTTCATTCATGCACGCAGAAAAATAATCGCCGATCTTCTGCTGCGTCGCCGTGCGGCCCGCGCTCTTCTTGGCCAGATCGTCGAGAATGCCCCAGAGAAAGCGCTGGTTATCGACCGTGAGTTTTCCATAGACGCTCCAGCTCGCCTGGTCCGCGGGAATGTGATTGGTTTTCATCCAGCCGCCGCAAGTGTACTGGTAGAAGTCTACGCACGGGTCCGCCGATTTGTCCATTGAGGGCACATCCAGGCTCGGTGTGTATGGCAACATCGTTACCGGCTTATCTTCAGCGGCTGCAGCAGGCGTGGCGCCGGCCGGTTTCTGTGCCTGCGCCGGACTCTGGACAAATGATATGGAGCTCAGAATTGCAATGGATAAATATTTGACTAACTTCATCGATTGACCTCTCCCCGAATGCGTTAGTGTACAAGAACACAGGCGAGACATGAAATTGGACGGGCCAACCTCGCACCAACTCTCACTGAGGAGCTTAAACTTTTTCTTCCACTGCCGCTTCTACCGGAAGTCCCGCATTGCGCCACGCATCAAAGCCTCCGGTTACGTTGATCACGTTCTTCACGCCGGCGCGCAGCAGCAGGCTGCAGGCAATCATGCTGCGGTATCCGCCCTGGCAATGGACGGCCAGCGGAGCTACCGGGTCGACTTCGGGTGCGGACACTTTGAAATTGTCCAGCGGCCACCACGCCGCGCCTTCGATGTGTCCTGCCTGAAACTCACCTTCGCGGCGGACATCGAGTATCTGGAGATGATCGCGCCGCCGGCGGTCACGCAGTTCCTGCGCCGCCATCTGCGGCAGTTGCGCCAGAGGCAACCCGGCTTGTTTCCAGGCAGCAATGCCGCCTTGCAGGAAGCCGCGCGGATCTTCAATGCCAACGCGCGCCAGCCTCAGCCGCGCTTCCGCATATTGCTCCGGCGTTTCCGCCACCAGCACAGGACGCGCGTTCAATCCCATGAGGGTCCCCGCCCACGACGCGAACTGGCCTGACAGCGCAATGTTGACCGAGCCGGGCACGTGCGCCGCGGCAAACGCGGCGTTGGGACGGACGTCAAGCGTAAAAACTTCTTGCTCCAGCAGGGCCTTTAATTCGCGCGCGGATACCGGAGGAAGCTCAGGCAATTCCGCCAGCGCGGGAGCGCCGGTGCGGTTGATTTGTGCATCCTGCAGAAAGTATTCCGGGCGCGAAGGCAGGTTCTCCGTCAATTGCCGGATGAATTCATCGCGCGACTTGATTTGCAGCGCGTAATTGGTGAACCGCTCCGTGCCGATGGTCGACGACCGCTCCGCCCGCATGTTGCGCCCGCACAGCGAACCAGCCCCATGCGCGGGATAGACCAGCACGTCATTGCCAAGCTGCATCAATTTGCCGTGCAGGCTGTCATAAAGCAGCCCGGCGAGTTGCTGCGGTGTATGCGCAGGTGAAAGATCGGGCCGGCCCACGTCGCCGATAAACAACGTGTCACCGGTCATCACGGCCCAGGGGTTTGATGATTTTTCTTCATCGGTGACCACCAGAGAAATGCTCTCAGGCGTGTGACCGGGAGTCTCCAGCGCGGTAATGTGAACTTTGCCGACCTGCACTGTTGATCCGTCATGCAGTGCTACGTGTGGGAACGTTGCCCCGGCCTCTGCGCCGATGTAAATCCTGGCTCCGGTATGCGCCGCCAGCTCGATGTGTCCAGACACAAAATCTGCGTGGAGGTGGGTTTCAAAAATATGCTTGATCTTCAGCCCTTGCTCATCCGCGGCTTTCAGGTAGATATCCACATCGCGCTGCGGATCTACCACCGCCGCTTCGCCCTCGGACCCCAGCATGTAGGAAGCGTGCGCCAGGCATCCCAGATAGAACTGCTCAAAATACATCGCTTCCCCCCTGGCCGCGTCTTGCGCAGGACCACTAATAGCATTTTAGCCCATACGGGAAAGCGGAGAATAACTCACTGTGCGGCTGCCCAAGCCCATCGATTCCGCCGCTTGGCTGGCGTCAGTGAAGACGGAGAACGCCGAAGGAACGGAATTCGGCGCCGCCACATTGGGAGATTTTCTGTAATCCAGCAATTCTCAATCCTGAAAGCTGAACGCCGCTTTCACCTTCCCCACTTCAATAATGTCTCCGGCATTCAGTTCGCGCTGGCTGACCACCTCTTCGCCGTTGATCTTCAGCTTTGCCTTGTCCTCAGAGGGAGAGATGAAATATTTGTTGTCGCGCTTGCTGATGAGGGCGGCCGTGGTCGGGGCGAAGAAACCCTTCAGCTTGATGGACGCCATGCTTGACTTGCCGATCATGGTCATCTTGCCCGCCAGCACATACTTTTCCTGGTCCGTCTTGCCTTCCAGTATGTCCAGCAGGCCGATGCGATCTTTGGAGGCGGCAAAGGGATCGGACATCCACGCGGGGCGGGAGATTCCCAGCGGCCCGGACCCGGCGTTTGCGGGCATATTCTTGTCGGCAAGCTGTTCACGCGCCTGCTTGGTATCCAGCATCATGGTGGCTTCCAGTTTTGGCGTGGCAGGTCCGGTCTTGGCCGCGGCGGCGAAATTAGGCACCGGGCCTTCATGCTTGAACTCAACCAGGTGTTTGCCGATCTTTACCTGGTCGCCGTGCTTCAACGTTGCTTTGCCCACGCGCTCGTTGTTGACATAGGTCCCGTTCAGTGAGCCCAGGTCTTCCACCACGTAATGGTCCTGGTCCCATGCGATTTTGGCGTGGTGGCCGGAGACGGCAAGGTTATCTATTTGGACGCTGTTGTCGGGCAAGCGGCCGATCGTAGTCGTCGCTTGCGTCAGCGGGACCTCTTTTAACACCTGGTCGTTCTGTTCAAATCTCAAATAGAGTTTTGCCATTGCGGCCCTCCGAAAAACAGCTTGTTCAAAATACTCTGATACCACGGCCGGTCCACGATCCGTACAAGCAGGCAGGTAATGTTGTCATCGCCGCCGCGGTCCCTGGCCGTTTGGACCAACTGGCTGCACGCCTGCTCCAGACCGGCCTGCCCCTGCACGATCTTCAGGATTTCTTCGTCCGGCACGTGCCGGGTCAGCCCGTCTGAGGTCATCAATAGAACATCACCCGGCACCGCGACCAGATCTTCAATGTCCGCCTCCACCGTTTCTTCCGATCCCAGCGCGCGCAGGATAATGTTCTGCATTTCTGATTTTTGCGCCTGCTCCAGCGTAATGTAACCGCGCCGCACCTGCTCCATCACCAGGGAATGGTCCTGGGTGAGTTGCTGAATTGTGCCCTGGCGGACCAGGTAGATCCGGCTGTCGCCCACGTGCCCGATGGCCAGCGAATTTCCGCGCACCAGCGCCGCAACGATCGTCGATCCCATGCCGCTGCGCCCGTTCTGCTCCTGCCCTGCCTGATAAATGGTCCGGTTCGCCAGTTGGATCGCGCTGGCCAGGCCCCTGGCGCCTGCAGAGCTGTTTTGCCCGTTGGCTGAGTGGATTTCCGCGGCCGAGGTATCATTGCGGAAATAATCGAGCAGGATGTCCACTCCCATCTTGCTGGCAACCTCGCCGGCGGCCTGGCCGCCCATGCCGTCACAGACGACAAAAATGCCATAGCGCGAATCATACCCGAAGTTATCTTCGTTGTTCGCGCGCACGCACCCGACGTCGGTTTTGCCGGCAACTTCCACCGCAAGCGCCATATGTGGGTCCCGTGTCTGAAACGCTAAACTGTTTTCTGCTGTGCCTTTCGAGTCCATTATCCCGTTTTCAATGCAATCTGTGGGGGAATTCAATATTGCTGGAGGAGATTCGCGCCGTCTTCACCGCAGTTGGAGCGGATTTTACTAACCTTATTTATGGGTTGGCAAGTTACCACCAGGCAGCCGGTTCAGCCGCCAATATGGACCATGCTGCGCGAAGGCTTGATAAATCCAGCTTCGCCAATATGATGGCGGGCTTCTTTCTGGTCGACCACTGACCGAACGTAATCAGTTAATTCACCGTCACTGGCTCCGCCGTACATGCGCCCGGCCATGTCATGGTCCAGCAGGGAAAACAGGCAGGTGCGTATCTTGCCGTCTGAAGTAAGACGCACGCGCGAGCAATGCCCGCAAAAAGGATGCGACACCGGCGCGATGATTCCGATCTCGCCTTTGCCGTCGTCGAAGGTATAGCGCCGCGCGGTCTCGCTCAGTGCATTCGGAAGCTGGCGCACGGGACGGAACTGGTTGAGCTTTTCCAGGATTTCGTCCATCGCCACCACCACGTGCGGCGACCACACACGGTCTTCTTCCAGCGGCATGAATTCGATAAAGCGGACGACTACGCCTTCTTCGCGCGAGAAGCGCGCAAATTCAACAATCTGGTCTTCATTGAAACCGCGCAGCAGGACGCAGTTGACCTTGACCGGCTCCAGCCCAGCCCGCTTGGCGGCCCGTATCCCGGCCAGCACGCTGTCATATCCGTTGGGCACGCGGGTGATGCGGGCGAATTTCTCGGCGTCCACGGCGTCCATGCTGATGGTGGCGCGCCTTAGTCCCGCATCTTTGAGCGGCTGGACCAATTCGGTCAGAAGATGTCCGTTAGTGGTAATCGCCAGGTCCAGTTTTTGGCCATCCAGAGTCCGCAATTCAGCCAGCTCGCGGACAAAATCCACCAGGCCGTTGCGCAGCAGAGGCTCGCCGCCGGTGAGCCGCACTTTCTCAATGCCCAAACCAACGAAGATCCGTACCAGTCGCAGATAGTCGGCAAAGGGCAACTCAGAATACTGCGCGCCTTCATTGCCGGTGCGGCAATAGACGCATTTGTAGTTGCAGCGGTCGGTGATGCTCACCCGCAGGTCGGTGATCGATCGCCCGTGTTTGTCCTGAAGCCGCATGGTCCTTTGCCAGTGCTCGTGCGGAAGATGTTTTGCAAGGGTGAAAAGGAGAGGGATACGCCGCAGCGTGTTCCGGTTCCTTTCCAAACGGGAGGCCCGGGCGTTTCCGCTCCGAACCCTCGTCCTTGCATCAGCAAGGAGCCGCCACATTGGCCGGGGTATGCCCTCAGGCCGGAATGTGGTCGGAACCTATCTCTTCATTATAGAGAGGAAGGGTAGGGCGCGCATACTAAATGTTTCGCCCGAACACTTGGCGTTTGAGCGCTTTACAGGCGCAGGACCATCAGCACGTCGTCCACATATACTGTGCCGGTCTTTTCTGTGATTTTTAGCGATCGCGACTCCACTCCGTAACTCTCAAACCCCAGAGCCTCATAGAGCTTGCGCGCCGGCAGATGGTCAGATGCCACCAGAAGTATCTGTTCCAGACCGTCGATTTGCCGCGCCCGGCGAATGATCTCCTGCATCAGAGCGCGGGCAGCGCCTTGGCCACGCGACTCAGGCTGCACGTAGACGCCCCAGATGGTCCCTTTGTGCCGTTCTTTGATATGAGAGTGGCGGTAGAACCCCGCGGCGCCGGCAAGCTTTCCATCTGTAAGCATACCGACGACAAAATTTCGCGCAGGGTCGCCGGCCCGCAACCGCTCCCTGGCGGTTTCGACCGTTGTGGTCAGGTGCTCTTCAGCTGAATCGGCGAAGGAGGCGGAGTCGTTGCGCAGGGCCTCAAGGCGCAGATGCCACCAGGATTCGGCGTCATCAGCAGTAAGCAGACGGATCTCCATGATGAGACTGTACCAATGAATCAGAGTCTTTGCTTGAATCGCTCTGACCAATTCCGTGCTACAACTACTCTGCCATGAAGGCCGCCGATTTCCGTCACCACCTCTTCCTATGTATGGTTGCTGGCCGTTACCGCCTGGTGACAGACAAAAGCTTCTATCCCGGCACTCCTATCTTGCCCAAAGGATGAGGATCAAAGTGGGAAAGAAATAGAGGATCAAGTTCATTCTGGGAAGGCTGCCATAGGAACAATCAAAACAGTCTGCCAAGAAAAGTGCGCGTGGAAGTATCAGCATAAACCTTTCTATTTTGGACCAACAATAAAGCTTGACATACCCCGCTGCCTTCGGCAAAATGCGGCGACTAAAAATGGGGCTGTGCGTGGGGCATCTGCGTGAAGAACCATCTTGATCTGCGCAAACGATGCAGTGTGCCCTTCCAATAGACAGTTTAAGAGCAAGCGCCAAGAAAGCAGTTGCCGGCACACCGATGCACGCTGCTCAGCCACCATTGAATTTCAGTTGCAAGAGGAGATTCTGGCCAAAAGCTATCTCACTCGCAGCTTGAGTAAGTGGGGGGAAAAATTTGTCCGGGGACTCGGTTCATCCCGGTGTTGTCTCATGCTGTGATCGCTTGCCGCTCCCTGCTTCCCCGTCTGTCTGCGTAAGTCAGCCACGGATTCTAATCGATGATTGCGTGAAAAGGAGCCGTCTATGAAGTGGTCCACGATAAAATTGCGTTTGCCGGTCCTGTTGATGATTCTCCTCCTGTCCGGGACTTGTGTTTGGGGACAGTTGGGGACCTCAACGATCAGAGGCACAGTCTCTGATCCTTCCGGCGCCACGGTGGCAGGCGCCACCGTTACAATTACGAACCTGCAGACGAACCTGTCAAGGACGCAGACCACCGGATCCACCGGCAGCTACTCTTTTGAGTCAATCCCGCCGGGGGAATACAAAGTGGAGATTGAAGCCAAGGGCTTCCGGAAAAACATGGTGCCCCGGATCCATGCCCTGGTCGGCAGCATTGCCGAGGTGTCGCAGTCTTTGAAGATCGGCGACGTCAAAGAGACCATTGTGGTCGAGGTTGCCGCTGCCACGGTGCAGGTAAATACTCAGGATGCGATCCTGGGGAACAATATCGAGAACCAGCAGATCCTCGAGTTGCCCCTGAACACACGCAATGTAATCGACCTTCTGACGCTCCAGCCGGGAGTCACCCAGGGTGGCTACGTCGCGGGCGCGCGCAGCGATCAATCGAACGTCACGCTCGACGGCGTCGACATCAACGACGCGGAAACAAACGGAATCCGGGGCAATGTACTGCGTTTGAACGCGGAAGCCATCTCGGAGTTTCGCGTCGAAACGATCAATTCCAATGCGAATGAGGGCCGGTCTTCCGGCGCCCAGATCAACCTGGTGAGCAAGACAGGCACCAACGCCTGGCATGGGGCGCTGTTCGAGTGGTACCGCGGCACCCTGGGTGAGGCCAATGACTGGTTCAACAATCGTGCCAAGGTCCCGGTTCCACCGCTGGTCCGCAACTTGTTTGGCGGGGCGGTCGGTGGTCCCATCAAGAAGGACAAGGCGTTCTTTTTTTACAGCTACGAGGGGATGCGGGAAGCAAGATCCCAAGGCGTGACCCGAGTTGTTCCGCTCGCCAATCTGGGGCAAGGGACCATCAGGTACTCATACTGCGTGGACCCGGCTTGCGCCACGTCCGCAATAGGTTCGTTAAATCTGCTGCAGAATCAGCAGGTGTATGCCGCAGCAGGCATCAACCCGGCGGCGTTGTCCGCGCTGGCCCAGGCCGCGCAAAAGTATCAAGCAAACGATACCTCGGTAGGAGACGGGCTGAACACGGGTGGATTCCGCTTCAACGCTCCCATACCGCAGCATCTGAACTCGCATTACGCCAGGTTTGACTTTGTTCCGCGCCACAATCAGAACCTGTTTGTCCGGATGAATCTGATCGATGATCATGTAGCAGGTCTCAAATGGCTACCCGATACTATTGCCCCCGCGACGTGGAGCCATCCATTCGGTTACGCTGTCGGCCATACCTGGGCGATCGGAAACAACCTGGTGAACAACCTACGCTATGGCTATACCCGCCAGGCCATCACAAGTTCTGGTGACAGCACGGGAAATGACATCAGTTTCCGTTTCGTGTTTGCGCCGAATAGCCAGACACATGATGTAAGCCGCGTGACTCCCGTACACAACATCACCGATGATGTCTCGTGGACCCACGGAAAACACATCTTCCAGTATGGAGTCAACTTCCGCGCAATCGGCAACGCTCGCGTAACCTTCGCCAATGCCTTTGACAACGCAATCACCAACCCTTCGTTCTATCTCGGCGCGGGCGACCATGTTTCCAACGATTTCCAGGACTTTCTGACGGCAAACAGCCTGGCCGGCGGGGCCAACGGGCTGGACGGCGGGGGCATCACGGCGGTACAAAACGCAGCCACGGCGATCATCGGCAGGTTTTCGCAATATACCGCCAACTTCACCTTCGGCAAGGACGGCAGTTTGCTGAAGGCAGGAACGCCCAGTTCGCGGAACTTTGCCACGCAGGCCTACGAGGGATACTTTCTGGATTCCTGGAAGGTCCGTCCGCGCCTCACCCTCACCTTGGGGCTTCGCTACAGCCTGGAACGCCCGGTGTACGAAACCAATGGGTTTGAAGTGCAACCCGAAGTGCCTCTTAGTGTCTATTTCCAGAAACGCCTGACCGCAGCATCCCAAGGCAATAACTTCACCGACCCGATCGTGGTCAATCGCTCGGGCCCGGCGAATGGCGGCAAGCCGATGTATAGCTGGGACAAGAACAATTTCCAGCCGCGTGTCGCGGTGGCGTGGTCGCCCAGCTTTTCAAGTGGATTACTCCACAAGCTCTTTGGAGATGCCAATACGTCCGTCCTGCGCGGCGGTTTCGCGCTGACGAACGACTACTACGGCCAAGCCCTGGCAGTGGACTGGGACCTGAATAATACTCTCGGGTTCACCTCGAACTTCACCACGCCTGCGAACACCTTTGACACGGCGGCGGGCAGTTTGGCCCCGTTGTTTACCGGCTTTAACCAGAACGTTCAGACGCTTCCCAAGGTGGTTGTTCCAACGGCAGGAGTCAAATTCCCGCTGTCGCAGCCTGTGGACTTCGGAGAGCGCATCGAGACGAGCGTGGATTCGAACCTGGTGGCGCCGACCGAGTATGTCTGGAACATGACATTCGAGCGTCAAATCCATTCAGGCACGAAACTGACGATCTCCTATATCGGGCGGATGGCGCATAATCTGCTCGCTCGCCGCGACGTGACGGCATTCAACAACGTTGTGGACCCGAAGAGCGGCATGGATTGGTACACCGCCGGCACTGCTCTGGAAAAACAGCGCCAGCAGGGTGTGGCCACGGCCAATGTTGCCACCATTCCATTCTTTGAAAACCTCTTCCCCGCCGGCCTTGCGTCCATCATGAACTCCACCTTTGGCCTGGACCCGGTGTGCAGCGGCGGCAACCCGGGTTTTGTTCCAACATGGACGAACACGCAGGTTTTCTATGCGATGAACAGCCGGACACCCTCCAACCCCTGCGCGTTCTTTGCCGGCAATGACTGGACCGACACACAGGCGTTGATGGACCAGGTGATGGACTCGATAGGCGCGCCAACCCGGTTCATGCAATCACAGTATGGCGCGCTGTCGGCCTGGAGCACGATCGGAAATTCCTACTACCATGGTCTTACGGTCAGTTTGCGGGAGCGCATCCGCAGTCTCACGTTGGACTTCAATTACACTTTCTCCCACTCGCTGGATGACGCTTCAGGATTGCAAACTGCGGGCGGCTTTGGCTCCGCATTTATCGTGAATCCCATTCGCCAGAACAGCTGGTACGGCAGCTCCGATTTCGACATACGGCAGCAGATCAATGTCGCCGCCGTGTGGCAGGTGCCGTTCGGCAAAGGCAAGGCCTTCCTGAATGCGCCCAATCGCCTCGTCGAGGCGATGGTGGGTGGATGGCAACTCTCCACCATCTACCGCTGGAACACGGGACTTCCTGTGTCTGACATGCCTTTCGACGACGCGCGCTGGGCCACCAACTGGAACGTCCAGGCCAACGTAACCCCCACAACTCCTGTGCAGACCTGCCCGAACCGTAGTAACACGCCAAAGCTCTTCGGAGGTTGCGACCTAAAAACCATCTACCAGAGCTTCCGAAACGCGTATCCGGGCGAAAGCGGCCCACGGAATTACCTCCGCCAACCGGGGTACATGAACGCCGACATGGGCCTCAGCAAAACCTTCGACATGCCCTGGAACGAGAGGCAGAAGCTGCAACTCCGCTGGGACGTGTTCAACGTCGCGAACTATCAGCCATTTGGGCAGATTGACAACAGCCGTTCGGGCTTTGGTGTAGCTCGCGATCCCAAACTGCGGAATCTGACCCCACCAACGAACTGGGCAAACTTCACGGCGATCCAAGGAGCTCCGCGAGAGATGCAGGTGGCATTGCGGTACTCCTTCTAGCAGCGCAGAGCTGAACTTCTGTAACGCTTCTGCGATAGAGCGACATATCCGCCGGGGAACGAGAGTTCTCCGGCGGTTTTTTTGCAAGAACCTAAAGGGTCGGCAAGGGGACTTGCAGCGCAGGGCTTCCGTATCTTGTACTACCGGTCTACATCCCATCGTAATTCGGACCACCGCCGCCCTCGGGCGGGACCCAGGTAATG
>JBGPZS010000217.1:0-6671 GCA_041493865.1 Terriglobia bacterium | reverse complement strand
CCATGGAACGGCGCGCCAATTCCAGGGTCGCGCTGCTCAGGAGCAAGAGCAGCGAATTCGCCCACAACTGCAAGTAGGGAAGGCTGAGGGGAATCCAGTCCTGGACCCATCTGTGGGCATCCTCATCAAAACGGCCTTTGCCCATGCGGAAGACGTACACTACAGTCAAAATTACAAATATCGCAGTGACGGAGACGATGCACAGCGCCATGCCGATGCGATAGCGGCGCATGCGCTGTTCGCGCGACCGAAAATCCTCCGGGCTGCCGTGATCGCCGTCGTCGCCCCCGCCGTATCCGCGGCGGTGGCCGATCTTGCCTGGCCCTCCGCCGCCCAGCTTGGGCTTGCGTTCGATCTCTACGCGATCGCCAATGATCGGCATAAACTACTCTGATGGCGCTCTGCTTGCCCTAGGTGGCCGGAGCATCCTGAATAACGAAGTCCTTTTTCGCTCCGGGAACACTGTACTCATACGGCCCACGAGTCACCAGCGGCCGTTGCTCGCCAAACCCCTCTGCAGGCGCGGGAGAAGGCAAAGTCCACTCCAGCGTGGTGCACTCCCAGGGGTTGGCGTCTGCCGCCGGTCCTCGAATCATGCTCCAGAACAAGTTCACCAAAAAGATGATCTGTCCGGCAATGGTGACGATGGCGGCCAGAGTAATGAACTTTTGCAGCGGCGCCATTGCCGCTACATATTGTACGCCGGTTAAATCGGAATAGCGCCGCGGATGCCCGGCAATTCCCAGCAAGTGCATGGGCATGAAGGTGGCGTAGGCGCCAAGGAGCGTGATCCAGAAATGCAGCCGGCCCAGGCGTTCATTCATCATGCGCCCGAACATCTTAGGGAACCAGAAATATGTCGCGGAAAAAATGGCAAACAGCCCTGCCATAGCCATGATCAGGTGAAAATGCGCGACCACAAAATATGTGTCATGCAGGTAGACGTCGAGCGCAGGCTGGGCCAGAAGAGGCCCGGTAAGACCGCCCGTGATGAATAGCGACACAAAGCCGGCGGAAAACAACAACGGAGTGGCATAGCGGATCCTTCCTCCGTGCAGCGTTGCCACCCAGTTGAAGGTCTTGATGGCTGAGGGAACCGCAATAGCCGTGGTGAGCGTGGAGAACGCAAAGCCGGCATAAGGATTCATGCCGCTGGCAAACATGTGGTGTCCCCAGACCATGAAACCCAGGGCGCCGATGGCCAGCGTGGCGCCCACCATGGCCTTATAGCCAAACACCGGCTTGCGCGCGAACACTGACAGAAGGTGAGAAGTCACTCCCATCGCCGGCAGGATGGCGATATAAACCTCCGGGTGTCCGAAGAACCAAAAGAGATGTTGCCACAACAAGGCCGACCCGCCGGAATGCTCCACCGCCTTGCCGCTTACCAGCAGCCCGCCGGGAATAAAAAAGCTGGTTCCCGCGTGACGGTCCAGCATCAGCATGATCAGCGCAACCAGCAGGATGCTGAAAGCCAGAAGAATCAAGATCGATGTAACGAACCACGCCCAGCAGGTCAGGGGCATACGCATCCAGGTCATCCCCGGCGCGCGATACCTGACTGTGGTGGTCACGAAACCGACCGCGCTCATGAGCGAGGCCAGGCAGAAAAGCCCGATGCTGACCAGCCACAGATCTGTTCCCATGCCCTCTCCCGGACCCGCCGAGGCCAAGGCGCTGAGCGGCGGATATTGCGTCCAGCCTGCTCCGGAAGCGCCTCCAGGAACAAAAAACGCTGCCATTAAAACCAAGAACGAAACCAGGGCGGTCCAGAACCCAATAGCGGTGATCCGGGGAAAGGCCATCTTGGAGGCGCCCAATTGCAAGGGAAGAAAGAATGTCCCGAAGCCGGCTTGCGGTACGGTTGAGAGCACAAAGAACACCATCAGGGTGCCATGCATGGTCAGATACGCCAGATAATTCTCCGGCTTGATCTCACCCAGGAAGGGAATTGCTGCCTTGGGCCAGACCAGATGAATCCGCATCAGCAATGAAAGCCAGGCCCCTGCCAGCACGGCGGCCAGGGAGAGAAAGAAGTATTGCCGGCCAATGACTTTATGGTCGGTAGTGAAAAGATAGCGCCGCAGAAAACCTGGCCTGTTGGTGGTGTCCGCGATTGGAGAAGATTGGCGCATTTTATTGCTCGCCTTGTGCCGCGGTTTTCTGCTGTCCGCGAGACCACCTGTCAAACTCTTCTTCGCTCAACACCCGCACCACGGCGCGCATCCGATAGTGTCCAATGCCGCACAACTCGGCACAGGCGATCTCATAGACCCCAGTCTTTGTGGGAGTAAAGTGCGAGTGTATCTCCATGCCCGGGACGGTATCCTGCTTAAAGCGCATTGCGGGGATATACAGGCTGTGCACCACATCCTGCGCGCGCAGGTGCAGTTGGGCCAGGCGGCCCACGGGCAGAATCATTGCAGTCGTGACCACGTCATCGCGCCCGGCTGGATCACCAGGATCAATGCCTAAAGGATTACCTTCATCGGCCTTGGCAAACTTCTGCGCATCTGTCCGCCCGAAAACTCCGTCAGGCCCAGGATAGCGGAAATACCACTGGAACTGCGCCCCTGTAACCTCAACCTGTATTTCGCCAGCCTGCTTCTCATGCAGCATCATGCTCGACCACAGGCGCTCACCCGAGATATTGAACCAGAAAAAGATGGCCGCCACCGCGAGGGTCCACGTAAGTTCCACTCGCCAGCTTCCCCGTGAAGCACTGCCATCAGCATGCGGCCGTTTCGACAAGACGTAGGCCAGAACCAGATGCCCGGCGATAAACATCCCGCCAAGCACCCAGAGAGCGATCCTGAATTGATGGTCAAACGGCGATGCCTGCGCAGACGCGCCGGCAGGCAACCAGTAAGGCGGTGACAGAAAGAGGTATACGCACCCGAGGAGGACAAGCAACAGCGTGAGCCGGAGTGCGGCAGACATTATTTAGCCCGATGGCCGTTCTTCACCAGCTTAAGGAATTCCTGGTGTACCCGCGTGTCTTCGGACAATTCCGGATGAAAGGTCGCGGCCATAATTTTCCCCTGGCGCACCAGCACGGGATCACCGCCGGCCGTGGCCAACACCTCAACGCCTTTCCCGGTGCGCACGATCTTAGGCGCGCGGATAAATACCATCTCCAGCGGCTTGTCTCCCAGTTTGCTGCGGACCTGGCGAATCGAGCTGTCGATCTGGCGGCCGTAAGCATTGCGCCGAATGCCTATATCCAGCGCCTCCAGCGATTGCTGGGGCGGGTTTTCAACCTGCTTGGCCAGCAAGATAGCGCCGGCACAGGTACCGAACGTCGGCTTGGTGGTAACGAAGTCGCGCAATTTTTCCAGAAAACCGTGTTCGGTGAGAAAGTTCAGAAACGTGCTGGATTCTCCGCCGGGAATCACGATGCCATCAATGGCATCAAGTTGCTCCGGCTTGCGCACCAGAGTGACTTCGGCGCCCAACTGCTCCAGCCGCGCCTTGTGCGCTTCATAGTCACCCTGGATGGCTAGAACACCGATCTTCATGGCACTTTTCTAAAACGTTCTTTCTGAAATCCCGAGCGAAGCGAGGGATCCCTACCATCTTGGTCGCTCTTAACGAAAGATATGCCGGTCACACAAATTGGTGCAAATATTTTGCGTGTGAAGCGAATTCATGACGATAGGGCTCCCTCACCCGCTATCCCACTCCGAGCCAAAACCGGGCTTGCCGGGGGCCCGATCGCGGGATTCGGGATTACAGAAAAAAGCTTTACCAGCCCCTCGTTTGCAGCATGTCTGCCTCGGACAGCGCCGCCACGGCCAGCCCTTTCATTGCGCCAACCAGGTCCTCGCTGACTTCAAGTAGAACTTTAGGATCGTCAAAATGCGTACAGGCGCGAACGATGGCTTTCGCGCGCTTCTCCGCTTCTGCCGGCTCGCAGAAATTCAGCCCGTCGGCCATGAAGATTCCTGAGCCCACGAATACCGCCTCCGCCCCGAGTTGCCGGACCAGAGCGGCATCCGCCGGAGTGGCGATCCCTCCGGCAGAGAAGTTGGGCACAGGCAGCTTGCCGGTCTTCGCCACCAGACGAACCAGCTCCACCGGCGCTTGCAATTCCTTGGCCTGGGCATAAAGTTCTTGTTCAGAAAGAGTTTCTAACATTTTCATTTCACGGATGATCTGCCGCAAATGTTTCACGGCGTGCACCACATCTCCGGTGCCGGCCTCGCCCTTGGTGCGGATCATGGCCGCGCCCTCGGCGATGCGCCGCAATGCTTCGCCCAGATTGCGCGCGCCGCAGACGAACGGCGTCTGGAAGGCGTGTTTGTCCACGTGGTGGGCTTCATCCGCCGGAGTGAGTACTTCGGATTCGTCAATGTAATCCACGCCCAAGGCCTGTAGGATTTGCGCTTCGGCAAAATGCCCGATGCGGCACTTGGCCATTACAGGAATTGAGACCGTGTCCATGATCTCGCGGATCTTCTTCGGTGACGCCATGCGCGCCACGCCGCCCTGGGCGCGGATCTGCGCAGGCACCCGTTCCAGCGCCATCACCGCCACCGCCCCAGCTTTTTCGGCGATCTCCGCTTGCCGGGCGTCGGTCACGTCCATGATCACGCCGCCCTTAAGCATCTCCGCCAGACCGGTTTTGAGCCGTAACCCTGTGCTCAGAAGAGTTCCGCCGCCATTTGCAGCAGCGCTTGCCGAATGGCCATTGGAAATCGGCTTTGCCTTGCCCACACCAGGCATGAGTTGTTTCTTTCCCCGAGACTTAGACATTGCGAACTCCTGCGCCGTGTCAAAATGAGCCACGGCGAACTTGTGAGGGTGAACTCTCTATTTTACTCGCTCGGAGAGCTTTCTGACGAACAGCTTATTGGGCCTTCCCGTCCGATTCGGCGGCAACAGGTCCGCTTTGTTGGGTAAGGTTGGCAAACACTTTTTCCGGATCAATGGCGATGAAAGTTCCTTTGCTGCGTGCCAGGAGCTCACCCTTGTCGTTTCGGATCTCCGCGATGTTGATGTGCTTGCGTCCTTCTACGCTCTGCTCGTATCCGGTGACAGTAAGCAACTGGCCGAGGGGCACTGGTTTGAAATATTTGATCTCCATGGAGCTAGTGAGCGCCAGCACATTGCGGAACTTGTTTACCTTGCCCATGGCTTCATCCAAAATGGTGGCGATAATACCGCCGTGCGCGTGCGCCGGCGGGCCGGTGTACCGGCGTGAAAGATTGAAATGGCATACGGCTGTACGGGCCCCTTCGTCAAGGAAGAAGTCCAGGAGCATGCCATCGGCATTGTCTTTGCCGCAGCCGAAACAGTAGTTCTTGCGAGGTTCCGGTTTTCCCGGTACTGCATGGCCGTCTGAGGGTTTCTGTTTTTCCATGGGTAAGACGAGATTCTAACATCTACAGAACGTATTCCACTTGCTCGCGCATGCTCCTTACCGGCGCTGCACGAGTTGCGATGGCCGGAGTCTTACTTTCTAGCCACCAACTCCGCCACACCTTTTTCTTGGATCGTCTCGTGATAATGCAAGACCCGCAACGCTTGAAACGCGTGCAACAATTCGTTCGGCTTAAGCAGGAACATCGGATGGCTCGGTCCACCCTTAAAGCGCTGCTGCTCCGTAGTGTACGTTTTGTAAATCAGATGTCCGCCTGGTTTGAGCGCAGCAGTCAAAGCAGGGAAGAGCTCGCGCTGGAGAAAGAAAAAGACCAGAACCAGGTCGTATTGGTCCCGGCCAAGGTCCTGGATTGCATTGAGGTCACGGACCTCCGTGGTAATGGAAGCCGTCATTTGCTTACGCGCCGCGTTTTCTTTCGCCTGTTGGATGCCAACTTCAGAGATATCCAGCAGCGTCACGCGCCAGCCGCGCTCCGCCAGCCAAATCGCGTGACGGCCCACTCCTCCAGCGACATCCAGCGCGTTCCCGGGGCGTCCGGCGAGGAAGTCATCGTACGCGCGCAACAGTAATGGATCGGGCTCCAATGAACTATGCGATCGCTCACTATGCTTTTTGTCCCACAAAGTTTTCTCGTCAATTTCCATCTTGATCACGCGTGGTGCAGGAGCGCGGGCTGTGCGCGGTGCTACTGTCAAGAATAACCGTAAACACTCGTATTTTGCTGCGATATACTGGAGCCGTGAGCGGAGAACAAGAAAAGACGTTTTACCTTGAGACCTTCGGCTGCCAGATGAACGTGCATGACTCGGAGAAGGTCATTGGCACGCTGGTCCATCAGGGATACCGCCAGGTACAGACCGTGGAAGAAGCGGGCCTGGTCCTCTATAACACCTGCTCCATCCGCGACAAGGCTGAGCAGAAAGTCTTTCATCGCCTTAACGACTACAAGAAACTTCAGGCACAGGGGAAAAAATTTGCCGTGCTTGGCTGCGTGGCCCAGCAGGAGGGCGAAAAGATCTTTGAGAAGGCGCCGTATGTTTCATTGGTGGCAGGTTCGGCATCCTATCGCAACCTGCCGGCGATGCTGGTGCAGATAGAGGCTGGGAACAATCGCGTCACGGGGTTGGACGATCGCCAGACCGACCTGACGTTTGAAACCGAATTTACCGCGCGCAGCAACCCCCACCGCGGGTACATCACCATCATTGAAGGCTGTGACAAGTTCTGCGCCTACTGCGTTGTGCCGTATACGCGAGGGAAAGAACGCAGTCGGACTTCCGACTCGGTT